>JAXJXL010000153.1:0-22977 GCA_036307525.1 Faecalimonas sp. | reverse complement strand
TTATACATCAAAAAGGAATAGGATTCCTTGTATTTTGGGCATTTTTTTAAAGTTGTTTATAATAATGCGTAGAAAAGATGGAGGCTGTGGATAAAACTGCGGAAACTCAAGAGTAAATTAGTATTGACAAATACTAATTTACTAATTATAATAAAAATACAAATAGAAAGAAACGGAGGATGCTTCATGAAAAAAGACTTAACATTTTCTTTGGACAATGATGTCTATGAAAAATTTTGCATAGCGTTGCGTTTGGCGAATGAGAATGAGAATGATGTAATTGAAAATTGCGTACGCGCGTATATTGCTAAAACTTTTGAGAAAGTTTCGCAAGAATACAGTTGTAATACAGGAAATCGAATGAATGTAGAGATGGAAAAGGATTATTATGGGAAAGCAATTCAGCGAATTCCGGTCTGGGCATTAAAACCGAATCAGTATAATCATAAGATTATACGAGCATTTTTTGAAGCTGAAGAAAGTACGGGAGAAGCAAGATTAGATACGATGGAGCTTTTATGTAGTAATAAATCCAAGTCCGAATTGTATGTACCGACATTTAGAAATAATTACTCTCAAATGAAGATTGATGGACCCAAAAGTCATGGAAAAGTTTTCGAGGATGACGGAGAACGAGTGTGGATATGGAAAGAAGTTGAGTCAGTTCTTCGGAAGTATAAAGAAAGTTTCTTGAGAAGGTGATTTGAATGGATTCATCATATAGTAGATATAGGAAGTATCGTGTTAATCAACATCGTTACAAAGTCGACCAAGTAGCAGCACCGATAGCAATGATGCTAATAATTGGTTTTGTTACAGAGTATTGGTGGGTGATTATTGCATTATTCACAGTAACGATAATATTAAAGCATTTGCCTAAACTGATTAAGGCGTTGTATATGCACAAGCAACAAAATATTGAGCAAGCAGAAAGAAGTAATTTTCAAGAGGAGGAGATAACAGTTATGAGAAAAAGAGGAAATTCTACGGAAACAGGTTATGTGAACAAAAACAATCAGAGAAATAACGGAAAGACAGATATCCCAGGAACAGGTTTCGGACAATGGTTTTATGATATGGAATGTTTGGATTGTGGACACAAGTACCATGCAAACGGACATGATGTGTGGCTTAGAAAGTGTCCAAAGTGTCAAGGGGGAAGACCATAAATAATGAAATTTGGTAAATTGTAAGGTGAGATTATGGAATTGATAACGATGATTATAGAATTAATATATACAATAGCTTCGTCAGTTTTTGCTGCGATAATAACTCTTCTACAAACACCGTCAGTTCTTTTGCTTGCGTGCATAGTGCTAATTGTATATGCGTACAAAATTTCAAAGTATAAGAAAACAACCTATTATGCGCAAACTAAGTGCTCATATTTCAAGTTACAACGTGACAAAGGTAAGTTGGGAGAATATCATACATATTTGCATTTAAAAAAATATGAACAAGCAGGCTCAAAGTTCTTATTTAATGTATATGTTCCAAAGGAAGATGGGCAGACAACAGAAATAGATGTTCTTATGCTTGCGACAAAGGGCATTTTTGTGTTTGAAAGTAAGAATTATAGTGGTTGGATATTTGGAAGCGAAAATCAAAAGAATTGGTATCAGACACTTCCGGTGGGGAAAGGAAGACAGAGCTCAAAGGAAACGTTTTTAAATCCTATTATGCAAAATCGTTTGCATATCAAGAGCCTAAAATCATTCTTAAGCAAGGATGTGCCGATGCATTCTGTTGTAGTTTTTTCTAATAGATGCACGTTTAAAGGGATTGACATAAAGAGTGATCAGCAAATTGTTCATCGAGTGGACGTGTCGGGAGCAGTAGCAACGATAGCAAACAAGGTGGCAGATTGTTTGACCCAGTCAGATATCAATGAGTTGTATGAAAAATTATATCCATGTTCACAAGTAGATGTTTCTATTAAAGAAAAACACATTGCTAACATTAAGCAAACAACAAAAGCTAAAGCAGTTGATGCGTCTTGTAATTCTCTTATCGAAAATAATTCTTTTGGAACTGAAGAGAACGAGGAATGTGGACAGAATAGTATAGAGCAAAAGAAAGAAGATGAATTAATGTGCCCTAAATGTGGAGGTGCACTGACTTTGAGAACAGCGACGAAAGGAGCAAATGTAGGAAAACATTTTTATGGTTGCTCGAATTTCCCAAAATGTAGATATATTCGAGAACTGGAAAGATAGAAGTGATTTTTATTTATTATAGGAAGAATTATCAAATGGTTTATCAACGCAATTTAATGTAATAAAAAGAGCAAAGTGATGTAACAGTCATATTAGAAGTAATGTAACTTTTTAGCAAATTCATGTAAGTATTAATGTAACTAATTCCGAAGGTTAAAAAAGTTCATGTAACTTTTTCAAATGTTTATGTAACAAGTAATGAAAGAAAGTTACATGAATATGCAAAAATTAATGTAAAAGTAATGCAATAAAAGGGGTTTTAGGGGATTTACCTCTAACAAGAAGCATTGTAATACAAAATGCGTTTCTTGCGATGGACATTGGGAACCTTTCAGTAGCGTTTATAGAATAATCGTTTTGCTTTTTGAGTTTAGATAATGTACCACAATGTTGGGTGTAAACTGCTACATCATGTGTCTAATAAAATTGAATATTTTAAATTATAATGAACTCATGGTAAGGGAAGAAATATATTTCCCGAAGTACCATGAGTTTTTTGTTGTTAAAAAGAATTCTGCACGAGGTCTAATTGCAAGACAGAATTCATAGTATTGAAAAAAGGACAAGCCAGAGAAGGAGGTGGAGATTCCGCTTGAAGCAGAGAAAATTGAATTATCGCTTTCATAATCCAAATTCGGCGGAGGATACCGCTGACTTATTGTGTAAGCTTTTGGTTGAAGCAAACAAAGGTAAAGTTGAACGGGCAATTGAAGAAACTGCATCAAGGTGTGCAGAGAGTAGTGAATACATAGCAATACCAGAGAAGGATAAGTGGTGGAAGAATCGATGAAATAAGACGGAGAAAAGTAAGGTGAAGGCACCTTGTTTTATGAATAGAATGGAACAAAAATCTCAAAAACGAGAACTACACACATAAATATGAGAAAAAATCTCATAAATAGTTTACAAAATCAAAAAAATGGATATAATAGATATTGAAAAGAGAAATGAAATGGAGGCAACTATTATGTTATGCCAATTTACAGTTAAGAATTATAAGAGTATACGTGATGAAGTGACATTTGATATGCAAGTCGCTGCTATCTCAGAGCACGAAGATAAAGTAATCAGAGATATAGATGGAGAAGAATTTTTGCCGGTTTCTGCGTTGTATGGACCAAACGGTGGTGGAAAGTCAAATGTATTAAAGGCGTTGCAAACACTAGTAGGCAAAGTGTTACGTCCGCTTTATGCGTCTACAAATAACGCAGATATACTAATGTTTCGCAAGAACGTAAATATTGAACCATTTAAGTTTACAGAGGAAAACAAGAACGCACCGACAGAATTTGAAATTTTTTTTCGCACAAAACTAGCAGAATATAGATATCAATTGTATGTGAAGAAAGAAAAAGTTGTGTATGAAAGTCTTGATCGAGTTAAGTTAAGCACTAAAAGACGTTCAGGTCTTTTTGAGCGCGACAATAATAAAATCGAACTAAAAGGCGATTTCACAAAATTAACAGCAAGTGATGAATTGTCAGAGACTCTACCATTTTTATCATATTTAGGAATCACATACAGTAAAAATGAGGTGGTACGTGATGTGTTGGAATGGTTTGATCAAGGAATTGATTTCTTGAACTATGGAAATCCAATACAAGAATTGGTAGTGGCAGTGGCGAACACGAAAAACATCAAACAGTTAATGCTTCAGATGATACAGGAGATGGATTTGAACATTGTTGATTTCCGTGTAGAAGAAGAGGAAAATAGATTGGATGTTTATACGAAGCATTTTGTGAATGGTTACGAAGCAGAACTTGATCTTGAAGAAGAATCAAGTGGTACAAAAAAACTGTTTGGACTTTTGCCATTTATCGCAACAAGTTTGATAGAAGGAAATGTTCTTGTAATAGATGAATTGGATGCCAAGATACATCCAGTTCTGTTGAAACATATCATAAATATGTTTACAGATTTGGGCGTGAATAAGAATAAGGCACAGCTGATATTCACTTCACACGATTTGTCAACAATGAATAGTGATGTGTTTAGAAGAGATGAAATCTGGTTTGTGGCAAAGGGAAATGCTGAGAATTCAGAACTTTACTCTCTTGTAGAATTCAAAAACGACAAGGGCGAATCTGTGCGTAAGGATGCCAAATTTGATAAACAGTATCTCGAAGGTAAGTATGGTGCTGACCCATACCTCAGAAGAATTATAGATTGGGGGAAAGTCAATGCCTAAAAAAGCCGGAATGGAGAAATGGAAGAAGAAACGTCGACAAGAACATTTGGAACTGAAGAAATATCGTTACTACATTTTCTGTGAAGGGCAACAGACAGAACCATTATATTTCGAAGGATTTAAAAAGTTAATCGAAGAGAATCCGGTATATAAGGATATGGTTTTGATTGAGATTGAACCATGTCAAGCAGAAACTATGCGTGTCATTGGTAAGGCAGAGGAATATGTAAAGGCAAATGACGTTAGAAAAGGGCAAGTTTGGTGTCTATATGATAAGGATAGCTTTCCGCCAGAGCGGTTCAACGGAGTGGTGGAAAGAATTGATAGCCTTAATAAGGAGAATCCAGAATTGCAGTATCATGCAGGATGGAGTAACGAATGCATAGAATTTTGGTTTATGCTGCACTTTGCCTACTATACTTCGAATAATCATCGAGCAGAGTATATTTCTTTTCTGAATGATAAGTTTCGAGAGTTAGGAATCGGGAAGTATCAGAAGAATATGAAAGATATCTTTGATATTCTTCTAACTAAGGGGAATCCCAAGTTGGCAATTCGATACGCGAAACGAATTATAAAAGAAAATGAGGGAAAAACACCGACGGAGATTGCACCGGGAACCAAGGTGTATGAGTTGGTAGAGGAACTGGCAAAGTATTTGCCGGAGGAAGTACAAGAACGATTCATTAATTAGCACGGAAGGATTAAGATGGATATTGATACAATTAAGAAACTCATTCAAGAGTTTTTTCAAGAAGGAACGGTTACAATAGTCGGTTCAGGCCTCTCTTTAGCAGAAGGTATTCCGGGAATGTGGGAGTTGGCAAAAGAACTTCAGGTTAAAGTGCCTGGAATGTTATCTGCGTCAGAAGACGAGGCAAAGTGGAAGGCTATTTCAAATGACTTGACGAGTGGCGTTGGGTTAGAACAAGCTTTGCATAATACTAAACCTAACTCCACGGTTGAAGAATGCATTAGAAAAGTTACTGCGATATATATTGGCGAGGCAGAGAAATATCTTTTTGAGGATATTGTAAGAAAGGGGAAAAAACTTAGATTTTCAGAATACTTACAGCAATTCAATATAAGAAATCAGGGAATGACAGTCATTACGACGAATTATGACCGTTTAATTGAGTATGCATGTGAAGTTAATGATATAATGGCGGATACTCTTTTCGTAGGAAAGTATATATCACGTTTTAAACCGGATGAAAGTAAGTACGCTTCTTGTATTGGGGTACATAGAAAACCGGGAAAAAGACAAAAGTTGTTACATTCTCCGATGGTAACTGTCTTAAAACCGCATGGCTGTTTAAGCTGGCACTTAATTAATAATATTCCATATTCAATACCTAATTGTTCTGTTGAAGATAGCTTAATAATTACTCCGGGATTAAATAAATATCGTGAAGGTTATAGCGTTCCCTTTGATACACATCGAGCGAAAGCAAATGAAGAGATTGATAAGGCACAAAGGTATATTATTATAGGGTATGGATTTGGTGATGATCATTTGGAAACTCATTTAATGCAGCAATTGCGTGCAGGAAAACCAACACTTATTTTTACTCACTCACTTTCTGTGAATGCAGAAAAAATAGTAAAAGAATGTAGTGGAATTACGGCGTTTTGTCATGTAAATAGTAATGATACGAGGGTTCTAAACGGAAAAGGCGAGAGCATTATGTCAGGTGTAAATCTGTGGGATTTACATGAAATGATAAAGGAGGTATTTTAATGGCAAATTTGTTAGATTTTAAAGAAAATGATATGTTAGGAAGAGTAACACATGTTGATACAGAGCAAATTATAATCGAGATTGAAAATGCAACAGTAATGAATAAAATATGTGTTGGAAATCTTGTGGCGATAGAAACAGCAAAGCAACATGAAAAATTAATTGCGCTAATTGATAAGGTAACTCGAAAGTATATTGATAATTATGTAGAGGAAGATGATGAGATTGATGAAATGATGGTATCATCGGCTGATTACATAAAGGTAAGTATGATTGGAACATATCACTCGGTATATGGATCTGCACACGATTTGTTTAAAAGAGGTGTTGAAACATTTCCTCAAATTGAAAGTAAGTGCTATGGTATCTCAGGTCAAAATCTTCAGAATTTTATGAATATTCTGGGAAAAGATATTGATACAGATAAGCGTTTAAAGATAGGTTCATTTATGATGGACACTGCAGCAGATGCTGTGCTGGATGGCAATAAATTTTTCCAAAGACATGCGGCGGTACTGGGGAGTACTGGTTCGGGAAAAAGCTGGTGCATTGCAAATATATTGGAAAAGGCAAGTGTATTAAAGTACACCAATATTATTGTATTTGATATGCATGGAGAATACAAAAGTTTAGCGGAAGGAAGCGAACCGATTGCCCAGCGTCTTAGAATTGCTGGACCAGGGGATTTGGAAGTGACGAAATCAGATGTATTGTTTTTACCATACTGGTTGTTGAATCGCGAAGAACTTTTATCAATGATATTAGATAGAAGTGACTCGAATGCACCAAACCAGGCATCTCGTTTTACGCTACATATTAGAAATTTAAAAGAGGAAACGTTAAAAAGGGAAGGCAAAACAGATACGCTTAAAACATTTACAGTGGATTCTCCTATTCCATTTTTAATAAGTGATTTGATACGACAACTTATAATTGATGATACGACTAAGGGTGTTGGAAAGAATGGTGCTGCTGTTAAAGGGGAGTGGGAAGGTAAACTTACACGTTTTATCTCTAGATTAGAAACTAAAATAGGGGATAAAACATATGGGTTTATGTTTCAACCGACAGATGAAGCACAAAAATATGATTGGTTAGGAGAAATACTATGTAGGTTACTTGGTTATGCTGATGGGGAAAAAGGAATTAAGATTATAGATTTTTCGGAAGTGCCATCAGATGTATTGCCAGTTGTAACGGGAACATTAGCAAGATTGCTGTATGATGTGCAATTTTGGATGAATCCAGAAAAACGTACTCCATTTACAATTATTTGTGATGAAGCGCATTTGTACTTGCCTGTAAAAGAAGATGCAGATTCTGTACAAAAGCAAGCACTATATAATTTTGAAAGAATTGCAAAAGAAGGTAGAAAGTATGGTGTATCAATTCTTCCGGTTAGTCAAAGACCAGCAGATGTAAGCAAAACTATTCTTAGTCAGTGTAATAACTTTATTGTATTGAGATTAACAAATGAGAGAGACAAAGGTGTTATTAGGAATCTTTTGCCAGATGCGTTAAAGAGTACAATAGAGTTTTTGCCATTGTTAGATGTTGGCGAAGCACTGGTGGTGGGAGATGCAATATTGCTTCCAAGTAAAATAGTATTAGATAAACCATCGGATGCACATAAACCAATTAGTGCAACAAGAAATTTCTGGGATGAATGGGATAATAAAGAACCAAATAATGATGCCATTGTTGAAGCAATAGAGGCACTCAGAAAACAATGTAGAGTATAAGGAGGCAAAGAGAGATGATTGATTTGCACGATAGTCATGGAAAACATATAGCAAATTTTGTGAATGGTCAATTGCATGATACTCATGGGAAGAATATAGGACATTTTTTGGAACGAGAAGGCATTTTTATTGATATGCACGGAAGATATCTAGGAGAGATAGTTGATAAGAAGCGATTGCTTTATAGAAATAACTCTCCGTATAGGTCCATGTTATTTGGAGTATATGGGAATTACGGAAACGTAGGAAATTATGGAAATTACGGAAACATAGGGAGTTGTTCTTATGGTGGGTTTTCAGAAGTGACGATTAAATAAGATACTTGAAAGGATTGACTAATGAAAAAGATTATAAATTCTATAATAAATTTTTTTACAAATCCGTTGTTGAAGAATATTTTGGGCATGATTTCACTTGCCTTGATGCTACTTCTTGTTGTTCTCGCAAGTATGATTCAGGTGGAAAACTTGTGGAATAAAATACTGGCTACATGTTATATAGTGGCAGATATAGCGTTTCTGGTCGTTTTGGGAACGCCAAAGACTGGGAATAGTATTGGCTTTAATAAAATGAGTATTACATCATTTGTGACATGGTGCGTTATTGTTCCCGTAATTGCAGGAATATTTACAGATGTGTTAATTGTTAAAATTGTACCTGATTTGCCAGTAGATAATGTGGGATTTTGGTCAATAGCAATTTGTGTTACTATAGTATCATTTATATGGTTTTTAACAAAATTATATAAAAAAGATGATGTGACTAGTTATTTGGATTTATATTCCACTGCATGGATTGCAGTAGTCACTATTTTAACCACCCTATTTGATTTGCAAGAGAAGAAAGCTGCTTTTGTATTTTTGCTGGCAATGTATTTTGTTCTGGAGTTACTAATTAAAGGACGGATATGTAAAATACAAGAAGAAAAGAATAGTTGTAATTGAGTGAAATGAAAAGTTAAAGGCGAGAGGAGAAACTCTTGCCTTTTTCTATTGTATTTTGTACAATGATAGTTGTAACAGAACGTAACAACTCTAACAGAAAGGCCAAAAAACATGAACATCGCAGCATACTGTCGTGTTTCCACCGACAAAGAAGACCAACTGAATAGTTTAGAAGCTCAAAAAGAGTTCTTTGCTGAATATACCAAACGAACAGGGGATGTCCTTATTAAATTATATGCAGACGAAGGCATTTCTGGAACTAAAATTAAAAATCGTAAGGAATTTCTTCGCATGATGGCAGATGCTGAGAGAGGATTGTTTGACATGGTCGTGGTAAAGGACATTTCTCGCTTTGCCAGAAATACGGTGGATTTGTTACAGAGTGTTCGCAAATTGAAGGCATTAGGTATTGAAACACAATTCCTTACTGCCAATATGACTAGTATGGGTAACAGTGAATTTGTCCTAACCATCTTCGGTGCATTGGCACAAGAAGAAAGCGCCAATACTTCTAAGCGTGTAAAGTTTGGTAAAAAGATGAACGCAGAAAAAGGGCGTGTTCCTAACATTGTATATGGTTATGATAAAACCATCGGAGATTACTTTAACCTTGCGATTAATGAGGAAGAAGCAAAGGTTGTTCGCCAGATTTATCAGTGGTATACAAAAGATGGTTATGGTGGAGCGAAGATTGCCACTATGCTTAATGAACGCGGTTTAAAAACAAAGCGTGATTGCAGTTGGAGTCAAAATGCAGTTTGCCGTATTCTAACGAATGAATTATATACAGGGAAAATCATTAACGGAAAACAAGAAGTGGCTGATTTTCTTACCGGGCAAAGAAAAGAAAAAGATGAAACAGAATGGTATGTAGTGGAACGTCCGGAGTTTCGTATTATTGATGATGAGACATTTGAAAAGGCACAACAGATATTGCGTAGCAGACATGATTCCTTCAATATTACCAAAGAACGTCAAAGTAACAAGCATCTATTTTCAACTTTAATTAAGTGCAAGGATTGTGGATGGTCATTCCGTAGAACCGTTCGCACCTATAAGAATACCTATGTGCGTTGGGTATGTTCCGGACGAAATGGGCGCGGTGCCGATAGTTGCCTCAATGCAACTTCTGTAGATGAAGATGAATTAATTGAAGTACTGCAGGAATATTTTGCAAGTGTTTTAAAACAAAAGAAAAAAGTGATTGAGCATGTGGTGAATGAATTCCAAAGAGTTTACAAGGCAAAAGATGAAAACGTGGAATATGAAAAGGAATTAAATGCACAATTATCCAAACTAAAAAAATCTCGTGAAAAGTATATGGATATGTACACCGATGATCTGATTTCTCGTGAAGAGTTAAATGAGAAAATCGGTGGCATGCGAAAAGAGATTGAACGATTAGAAAATGAACTTAAAATGGTTTCTTATAATTTAACCAAGGGAGAACAACTGGAAGCCATACTAAATAATACGTTTAAGACCATTGAAGATGTGGCTGATGTTAGAGAAATGACAAATATGCAACTAAAACGAGTCATTCAGAAAATTGAAGTGGACAAGGATGGCAATGTAGATATCTTCTTACGCCTAATTGGAGATTTGGGATTGGATGATACCGTTCTAATTAGCGACGACCACACATAAAGACGTAGCTGAACGATTAGAGAAAATCAATCCGTCACTTACAGCGGAGGTGCGAAAAGTACTGGATGTAAACAAATCGGAACGCCATATCCGTGGTGGTTTGGCTACACGGGAAAAATATTTACATATGGAACATAAAAGGAACTGGTGGGGCGCAATGTAACCCACTGGTTTTTGTGAAAAATGCACAAAAAAACATATGAAAAATCTCTGATTTTAACAAAAATGCAAAAAGGTATTGCAAATTAGATAAAAAAGAGATATAAAAGTAATATAAGGTATTTGGAAACGTTTCCAAATAGAAAAAAGGAGGACGAAAAACATGAAAAAATTATTATCAGTGCTTCTCATCGGTGTTATGGCATTATCGTTATTAGCAGGATGCGGTGGCAAAGATGGAGGAGACAAAGACGCAAAAGGTTCTGTTTATTACTTAAACTTCAAACCTGAAGCTGATCAAGCTTGGCAAGCTTTGGCTAAAACTTACACAGAAAAAACAGGAGTTGAAGTAACAGTACATACAGCAGCTTCTGGAGAATATGAATCAACATTATCTTCAGAAATGGGCAAGAGCGGAGCTCCTACATTATTCCAATGTGGTAACGCACAAGCACTTGAAACATGGAAAGATTATCTTTATGATTTGACAGATTCAGAAGTTTATGCTGAAAGATCAACAGATGATTACATCTTAAAAGGTGAAAACGGCGAAGTTTATGCAATTGGATATTGCTACGAGTCATTTGGTCTTATCACAAACAAAGCGTTACTTAAAAAAGCTGGATACGAAGTATCTGACATTAAAGATTTCGCATCATTGAAGAAAGTTGTTGAAGATATCACAGCTCGTAAAGACGAACTTGGATTTGCAGCATTCTCATCAGCAGGACTTGATGGCTCTTCTTCTTGGAGATTCTCAGGACATCTTGCAAATATGCCATTGTTCTACGAATTCCGCGATGACAAAGTAACATCTCAACCTGCTACAGTAACAGGTAAATACTTAGATAACTACAAAAACCTTTGGGATTTATATATCAACAATGCTACATGTGCACCATCTGAACTTTCTACAAAGACAGGTGATGAATCAGAAGCAGAATTTGGTCAAGGCAAAGCAGTATTCTTCCAAAATGGTTCTTGGGAATATGCAAACTTGACAGGTGAAGACAAAGGTTTCAAAATGAATCCAGAAGACCTTACAATGATTCCACTTTACTGTGGTGTTGAAGGTGAAGAAGAAGCAGGACTTTGCTCTGGTACAGAAAACTGTTGGGCAGTCAACAAAAAAGCATCTGAAGAAGATATTAAAGCTACATTAGACTTCTTAAAATGGGTTGTAACATCTGAAGAAGGAACAACAATGATGGCAAAAGAATTTGGTGCTGTTCCATTTAAGAAAGCTGCAAAAGCTGAAAATGTATTCTGTGAAGCTGCTAATCAATATACAGCTGCAGGAAAATACAATGTATCTTGGGCATTCAACTATACTCCAAACGTAGATAACTGGAGAGCTGGTGTTGTATCTGCATTATTACAATACTCTAATGGTGGAAGCTGGGATAACGTTAAGACAGCATATGTAGATGGTTGGGCTACTCAATACAAAGCGCAATAATCCATAATGAAATAACGGGGGAGGGCGTAAAAGCCTTCCCCCTATTTTAATAGATAGGAAGATGATTTGATATGAAAAAGAAGAAAAATAAACCATCGGCATCCGCGATGAACAGTCGGTTGATTTCCAGACCGATTCGCAGATGTTTTCCGATTTTTATGCTACCGACATTTATTGCATTTTGTATCGGTTTTATCTGGCCTTTTGTTCAAGGTCTGTATCTTTCATTCTGTAAATTTACAACCACGCAAAATGCGAGCTTTATTGGGATTGAAAACTATGTAAAGGCATTACAAGACCCAACATTTAAGCATGCGTTTGGATATACCACTTTATTTGCAGTAGTATCCATTATTGCAATCAATGTGCTTGCTTTTACAGTTGCTTACTTTTTGACTCAAAATGTCAAAGGTGCAAATGTATTTCGTACCGTATTCTTTATGCCTAACTTAATTGGTGGTATCGTATTAGGATATATTTGGTCTATGATTTTTGATGGAATTCTTTCGAAATATGATACATATCTTTTGGCAAAAACCGAATATGGATTCTGGGGCTTGGTGATTCTTATGTGCTGGCAACAGGTTGGTTACATGATGATTATCTATATTGCAGGTCTTCAGAGCATTCCGGAAGATATGATGGAAGCAGCTAAGATTGATGGCGCGAACAAATGGCAAACCCTATGGAGTATTACGATTCCAAACGTAATGTCATCTGTTACCATCTGTGTGTTCTTAACATTAACGAACTCCTTCAAACTGTTTGACCAGAATATGGCTCTTACAGGAGGTATGCCGGTTGCATTTGAGGAAGGCGGTGTTATGGTAAATACAACAGAAATGTTGGCACTTAATATTTACCAGACGTTCTATGCAAGTGCGAACAGCCGTGGTGTGGCACAGGCTAAGGCAGTATTATTCTTTATCTTGGTTGCAACGCTAGCTTTACTGCAATTAAGAATGACACGTGAAAAGGAGGTACAGCAATAATGAAAGAAAAAAGAAGTTTTGGGAACAAATTGCTTACTGTTATTTTCGCGATTATTAGTATTGTTTATTTAGTACCTATTTTCGAGGTGTTAATTAACTCGTTTAAAGAAAATTCCTATGTAAATACAGATACGTTTGCATTGCCAAATGCGGAATCCTTTGTAGGATTCGGGAACTACATCAAAGGTGTGACCTTCGGAAACTATCCATTTTTGATGTCTGTATTTTACAGTTTTGTTATTACAGTATTATCCGCAGGCTTAATTTTGCTTTGTACGTCCATGGCAGCATGGTATATTGTGCGTGTAAATGATTTGTTTTCAAAAATCATGTACTACATGTGCGTATTCTCTATGATTATACCGTTTCAAATGGTAATGTTTACATTGTCAAGTACGGCAGACCGTTTAAAATTAAATACACCTTGGACAATTCCAATTGTTTACCTTGGATTTGGTGCAGGGCTTGCAGTATTTATGTTTACCGGATTTATCAAGAGTGTACCGCTGGAAATTGAAGAGGCGGCTGCGATTGATGGCTGTGGAGCGATTACTACTTATTTTCAAGTGGTATTTCCTTTGCTGAAATCCATTATGATTTCGGTAGGAGTTCTACAGGTTATGTGGATTTGGAACGACTACTTACTTCCATATCTTTCATTGAATATCACAGAGTACAAGACAATTCCAATTCATGTACAGTATTTGAAGGGTAGTTATGGTACAGTTGACTTAGGTGCAACGATGGCTGTAATTATGATTAGCATTATTCCTGTAATTATTGTATACTTGTTCTGTCAGAAATACATCATCAAAGGTGTGGCAGCTGGTGCAGTAAAAGGATAGGAGACTATACAAATGACAATAAAAGACATTGCAAGAGAATCGGGCTACGCAATAGGGACGGTTTCAAGAGTACTGAATAATCAGCCTGGTGTTTCAGAAGAAGCAAGAAGAAGTGTAATGGAGGTGGTTGAAAAATACCATTTCAAGCTTAACAATAATGCGAAGCTTCTGAAACAACAATACAATCATGGGATTGCGATTATTGTAAAGGGTACGAAGAATATGCTTTTTGCAGCCTTGGTTGAGACATTACAGAAGATTATTACGGAGAGTGGGTATGCATGTCTACTTTACTATATTGGAGAAGATGAACACGAGGTGGAGCAGGCACTTCAAGTATGTCGTGACCGACAACCAATGGGGATTCTTTTCTTGGGAAGTAATAAGGAGAATTTCAAGGATAAGTTTGAATTAGTAGATGTACCATGTGTTATCGTGACCAATTCAGCCTCGGGCTTGGAATTCCCAAATCTTTCCAGTGTCAGTGTGGATGACGTAGAGGCAGGAAGAACAGCAGTTGATTATCTGATTTCATTGGGACATGAGAAAATAGGAATTCTTGGTGGTGAGATGAAGCATTCCAATCCGGCGAAGGCGAGATATGAAGGTTGTTTACAGGCATTTGAGGAGCATCATATAAAATTTAATCCAAAGATGCAGTTTGCAAGTAGCTACTTTACGATGGAGGGCGGATATAATGCCATGTGTGAGTTGCTACAAAAGACTCCGGAGCTTACTGCAGTATTTGCAATGTCAGATGTGACAGCGCTTGGAGCGATTCGCGCGATAAAGGATGCGGGACTTCATATTCCGGAAGATGTATCTGTGATTGGTTATGATGGCGTGGAAATCGGAAGATATATTGTGCCGAAATTAACGACCATTCAACAGCCGGGAACCAGGATTGCTGAACGCTGTGTGAAAATATTATTGCAATGTATTGAAAATATGGGGCCTTCTGTGAGAGAGCAGGTTGATTTTACTCTGGTCGCAGGAGAGAGTACTAGAAAAATGAAATAGATGGGAGCGTGATTCTATTGAGAAAAAACGGTATATTAATGCACCTTTCTTCACTTCCATCTTCGTATGGGATAGGAACTATGGGGCAAACGGCGAAAGATTTTGTGGATTTTTTGCACGCCAGTGGACAAAGCTATTGGCAATTGCTACCAATATGTCCGACCAGTTATGGAGATTCGCCGTATCAATCGTATTCCACCTTTGCCGGCAACCCATACTTTATTGATTTAGATGAATTACATAAAATGGGACTGTTGGAAAAAGAAGATTACAGCAACATAGATTGGGAAAATGAGCCGGAACGTGTGAATTTCGGAGCGTTATATCGCAAGCGCTATCCGGTTCTTCACAAGGCAGTACATAAGTTTTTAACTTCTATTCCGGAAGATTTTCAGGAATTTTGTGGGAGGAACAGTTCGTGGCTGTCAGACTTTGCATTATTTATGGCTTTGAAGGATGTACATGGAGGTGCGCCGTGGAGCGAGTGGGTGCCACCACTTCGCAATCGAGATTCCAAAGCATTAGCAGTGGCAGAGAAGGCGTATGAGGATAATGTGATTTTCTGGAAAGTATTACAATATCTGTTTTTTAAGCAATGGGAAGAATTGAAATCTTATGCAAACGAACGAGGAATTAAGATAATCGGAGATCTCCCAATTTATGTGTCCTTAGACAGTGTAGATGTATGGGCACATCCGGAATTATTCCAATTGGATGATAACAAGGTTCCAAAGGAAGTGGCAGGCTGTCCGCCGGATGGATTTTCGGCAGAGGGTCAGCTTTGGGGCAATCCACTGTTTGATTGGGATTACATGGAAAAGGATAATTTTGCATGGTGGACGCAACGTATTCACTACCTGTGTAAGGTTTACGATGTTCTTCGTATCGACCACTTTAGAGGATTTGACAGTTATTATGCAATTCCTTACGGGGATGACACGGCAAAGAATGGCTACTGGAAACAAGGACCTGGAATGAAATTGTTTGACGCAGTGGAACGTGCCATTGGCAGACAGTCTATTATTGCAGAAGACCTGGGGCACATGACAGATTCTGTTCGTCAATTACTCAAGGACAGTCGTTTTCCAGGTATGAAAGTCATGGAATTTGCGTTTGATAAACGTGACGAAAATTGTATGGATTATCTTCCTCATAATTATATAAGAAATTGTGTGGCATATACAGGAACGCATGATAATGATACGATTCTTGGATGGTTCGAGGAGGCAGATAGTGAAGATACGGCATACGCCAGAGAATATTTGTATATATCGGAAGGTGAATCTCTGAATTGGAGTATGATGAGCGCCTTGTGGGCGAGTGTTGCAGATACAACGATTGTGCAGGCACAGGATTTGCTTGGATTGGGAAGTGAAGCGCGTATGAATCAGCCTTCAACAGTCGGGAAAAACTGGCAGTGGAGAGCGGCGTCAGGGGCGTTCACAGACGAGTTAGCAGATAAACTAAGACACAAGATGGAAGTGTATCATCGTCTTGGATAAAACATTTGAAAGGAACTTAGAGAAATCTCTAGGTTCCTTTTATAAAACAATTGCGTCTGACAATTTATCGTGTTATACTAAATTATCAAAAAATTTAATTGGTATCAAGGAGGATGCAATATGGACGAAAGATTAGTTGACCTTCGCTCGACGAAGAACCCGAAAGCAAGAATTAAAATTATGAAAGGTCATTTTGCCACAAGCAACTCACATATCAATACATATATCGATATGTCAACAGTAAAGGTTAGACATAATAACTGTAGAGAGACAGCGAAGGTTTTGGCGGATGAATACATACATACAACAGCGGTTGATACCATTGTATGTTTGGAGGAAACCGATACGATAGGAACATTCATGGCTGAGCAGTTGGCTGATGTCAGCAGACATTCTTTAAGTCATGGAAACAATATTTCCATTGTTTCACCGGAGTATCATCAGAACGGACAGATTTTATTCCGTGATAATGTGCAACGTATGATTATGAATAGTCAGGTACTGATTCTTGCACCGTCCATTACAACAGGAAAATCTGTAAAACGTGCGATTGAAGCTGTATTATATTACGGTGGAACGGTATGTGGAATCTGCTCGGTATTTAGTTCCATTAACAAGATTAACGGTCTGGAAGTAAAGACTATATTTACAAGTAAAGATCTTCCGGATTACCGTGCTTATGCACCAAGTGAATGCCCAATGTGTAAGGAAGGCAAAAAATTGGATGCAATTGTAAATAGTTACGGATATTCGAAATTATAGTTTCTGTGGCTCTACAACATTGGTTGTAGAGCCTTTATATCAAAGGGAAGGGGTAGAGCACATGACAAGGCTATACCTCTTTTTAGTTTACAACATGCGAAATCTTCGGTAAAATATTTATAAGTATTTCCACATACATAACAAGACAACAAGGAGCAAATTATGAAGAAAAGAATTATATTATCTGGCTTACTGGTATTTTTGTTGGCGACAACAGGCATATTTTGTTTGGCTGCCAAGTCAAGCACGAAAAAAGTGGACGTGATGTTCCTACACGACACCCATTCGCATTTGAATCCATTTGCAACAGTAGAAGATGGTGAAACTCAGACGCTTGGTGGTTTTGCAAAAATCAAGACGATTATCAATCAGCAGAAGGCTGAGAACCCGGACACGCTTTTATTGGATGCCGGTGATTTTTCTATGGGTACCTTGGTGCAAGTTGTATATGAAGAAGAGGCTTCTGAAATCAGAATGCTCGGGGAACTTGGCATGGATGTAACCACACTTGGAAATCATGAGTTTGATTACAAAGCAAAAGGTTTAGCGAATATGCTAAATATAGCGGTTGCTAGTGGAGAAGAACTTCCGCCATTAGTAGTTTGTAATGTGGATTGGGATGCAATGGAGGAAAAAGGTCTGACAGAAGACCAGAAGCTTCTAGAAGCAGCTTTTGAAAACTACGACGTTGAGGAATATATTGTTGTAGAAAAAGGCGATGTTAAAATTGCCATTACGGGTGTGTTTGGCAAGGATTCTTTAGACTGTGTACCGAATTGTCCGTTGGTATTTGAAAATCCGGTAGAAGCTGTAAAGGATACAATAGAAGAGATACAGGAAGAGGAAAATGTCGATATGATTGTCTGCGTTTCTCATAGTGGAACGTGGGAAGAGGATGACAAATCAGAGGATGAAATTTTGGCAAAAAGTGTGCCGGAATTAGATTTAATCATTAGCGGACATACACATACAAAATTGGATGAACCAATTGTACATGGTGACACCTATATTGTATCGGCTGCAGAGTATGGAAAATATCTTGGAAATCTTTCTATGTCACAAAAATCAAATGGCAGATGGAACATGGATTCCTATGAATTAATTACCGTAGATACATCTATTGAGGCTGATAAAGAAACTCAGGAAAAAGTAGATGGGTTTATGAACATGGTGGACAGCAAATACCTTGAGAAGTTTGGCTATACAAGAAATCAAGTTCTTTGTACCAATGAAATTGATTTTGCTACCAGCAGTGACGCTTCTGCATTACACACGGAATTGAATCTAGGAAGTATTATGGCAGATTCCTATACCTATGCAGTTGCGAAAATGTCTGATTCTGACCCGCATCCTGTGGATGTAGCAGTTGTGCCGGCAGGTGTAATCCGTGATTCCTATGCAAAGGGAAATATCACGCCGGAAAATGTATTCCATTCCTTCTCATTGGGAATTGGAGAAGATGGTATTCCGGGATACCCATTAATCAGCATTTATTTGACAGGTGCAGAATTGAAGATAGCGGCAGAAATTGATGCCAGCATTTCTGATTTGATGACAACGGCAAGACTCTACACCGATGGTTTGTACTGGAACTACAATCCAAATCGTATGATTTTAAATAAGGTGACAGATGTTTATCTTTGTGATAATGATGAAAAACGTGTGGAACTTGAGGGTGATAAGCTTTACCGCGTGGTAACTGATTTCTATACTTCACAGATGCTTGGTGGTGTTACAGATTTGTCCTACGGACTTCTTTCTATTGTACCGAAATTTGCAGATGGAACACCGGTTGAACGTTATGAGGATGCGGTGATTATGACAACAGAGGGAACGGAGCTCAAAGCATGGGCTGCTATCGCAGAGTATATGACTTCTTTTGAAGATACAGATGGAGATGGTGTTGGAAATGTACCGGCGAAGTATGCCAAAGAAGAAGGTAGAAAAGTTGTAGAAGACAGCAAGAAGATTGGTGATTTATTAAAGAACCCTAATAAATTTTTCTTTATGATTATCGGACTGGTTCTTGTCGTTCTTGCAATCTTAGCAGGAATCGTGATTTTAATTGTAAAATTAGTTAAAAAGATAAGTAGAAAACGTAAGTCGTAAAATCTAGAAGCAAGGAAAAAAGAAGGGAAGACGGAAAGAACATGCGATTAAAAGATGCATTAGCAAACATTCATAAGGAACATGCAGATGATACCTTGATTCATCTTACCACCGTATGGGGAGAAAAACTAGATAAGGAGAATATTTGGCAGGAGTATCCACGTCCACAACTGCAAAGAGAACATTTTCAAATGCTACATGGTGAATGGGACTATGCTATTGTGCCGCAAAGTGAGGAGTATTCCTTTGAGAGTCAAGGGAAAATATTGGTTCCATTTTCACCAGAGGCATATTTGTCCGGGGTAGGACGGCAACTGCAGCCAAATGAGTATATTTGGTATCAGAGAGCATTGACATTCACAAAAGAAGAATGTCAGAGGAAAGAGAAGAAGGAACGCTGCATTCTGCATTTTGACGCGGTAGACCAGCAAACGGTTGTCTATGTAAATGATATAGAGGTGGCAAAGCATTATGGGGGATATTTGCCATTTGAGGTAGATATTACAGAGTATATTTCAGATGCTCCGTGTACACTGAAAGTAGGAGTTCAGGATGATAGCGATACTTCTTATCATACCCGTGGCAAACAAACCTTGAAGCGTGGGGGAATGTTCTACACGGCACAAAGCGGAATCTGGCAAAGTGTGTGGTATGAATGGGTTCCGGAAAATTATGTTAGAAAGCTAAAAATCACACCGGATTATGATAGTGCATGTGTGAAAATTCAAATAGATTCAACAACACGATTTGATACGTTACAGATCAACTTGGAGGATAAAGAGGCTCAGTATGAGGTGCTTGAGGTTTCGGAGGATGGTAAGCAACAGCTTGTTCTCAAATTTACGGATGGTAAATTTAAATCATGGAGTCCGGAGGAGCCATACCTGTACGATTTCACTTTGAAAGCGGACAGTGACGAAATTCATGGTTATTTTGCCATGCGTGCCTTCAGTGTTGAGAAGGATGAACAAGGCGTGCCAAGATTTTGTCTTAACCATAAACCGTACTTCTTGAACGGTCTGCTAGACCAAGGTTATTGGCCGGATGGACTTATGACAGCACCTTGCGATGAAGCCTTTATTTACGACATTGAGCTGGCGAAGAAAACGGGCTTTAATATGATTCGTAAACATATTAAGATTGAGCCGCTTCGATGGTATTATCATTGTGACCGTCTGGGAATGATTGTATGGCAGGATATGGTCAATGGCGGAACCACATATAATATGATGTGGGCTTGTTATATGCCAACGGGACTTCCGTTTTTGGGACGTGTAATCAAAGATAATTTATATGGTATATTCGCGAGAAAATCAGAAGAAGGACGTCGCCTTTGGGAGGAAGAGTGCAAGGGAACTGTTGAACATTTATATAACGTACCTTCTATTTCCACATGGGTTCCATTTAATGAGGCATGGGGCCAGTTCGATGCAGCGCGAGTTGCTGAAGATGTGAAGTCTCAAGATCCTACCAGAACGGTTGACCACGCAAGTGGTTGGTTCGACCAGAAAGCAGGAGATTTCAACAGCGTGCATAATTATTTCCGCAAGTTGAAGGTGGAAAAAGATGAAAAACGAGCATTTGTCATTTCTGAATATGGCGGATACGCTTGCCATATTTCAGGACACTCCAGCGTGGAACGCATTTTTGGATATAAGAAATTTGATACTCTTGGGGATTTGTCAAATGCCTATCATGAGTTATACGAAGGGCAGGTATTGCCTCTCATTGAAAAAGGTCTTAGTGGCGTGGTTTATACACAACTGTCTGATGTGGAAGAGGAAGTGAATGGACTTGTGACCTATGACCGCAAAGTAGTGAAGATTAAATAAACCACATACAATGTAGATGTGGTTTCGGGTAGTGTTAATTCACATTGATTGTTCGTATATGAAATAATTGCAAAAAATCTAACTCATATTGAGTGTTTTGGGGTTAGAAAAATACTAATTATTTTATATACGAACAAAATTTTGTAAAAAACAGGCGTTTTGGCTTGTTTTCGGTTAGTTTTTGACATGTTTTTGGACATACAAACAATGTGCTGCCCAAAATGCTAGCTAATAGACTAAAAGTAAGTTTTGAGTAATTCACGTAAGGTTTCCTCCACAGATTCTGTAATATTCGTCGCATGTTTCTGCACATCTGGTTTGGAGTGCGCCATCACATAACTTGTTTCTGTGTATTCCAACATTTCGATATCATTTTGCTGGTCTCCAAAGCAAATCGCTTCTGCAGGGGTCAGGTTCATCTTTTCTAAAATGAATTTCAGGGCGGTTCCCTTATTAGAACCAAATGGAATAAAATCAACCCAACAATTTCCGCCATATGCAACATTGATTTCATTTTCAAATAGAGATTTGAAATGTTCGTAAGATGCTTGTGTATTTTGTGTATTCCAAAAAGCAATTTTTACAATTGGCTCAGTTATATTTTTGAATGAGTCCACAGCAGTGGTGTCGTACTTCAAAAAGGAAATCATATGATTGTAAAATTCCTCGTCGCCACTTTTGATGTATTGTGTGCTTGGACAGGATATGGTAAGTTTGCAGTCCGGCATTTTATCTACTTCTTCAATAATTCGCATTGCCAGGTCGTGGTCAAATTCTGTGATGACGTATTGTTGGCCTTCGTGCATGCATATAGCCCCATTTTCAGAAATGTAGGAAATGTCTTTTGCAACCGGTGCAAATAGAAGCTCCTGACTCTGTAATTGGCGTCCGCTGGCAACTACGAAATGGATACCATGCTTTTTTAATTCTAAGATAATGTCATATATTTCAGGATTCAGTTTTTTACTGCCTTCTGGAATTAATGTTCCGTCAATGTCGCTTGCAACTAACTTAATCATGTCTTAGTTTCTCCTAGTAGTTCATTTATGATTTTACGATTCAGTCAGAGCATAGCATAATTTTAAGAAGGGCGCAAGGTGGAAAAATCATGGATATTTCACAAACAGGCATATGGCGCATATAATAAAACAGAACCAGAAAAAAGGAGCAATATCATGCCATATTCAGTAATGTTAGATGCAGGGCACGGTGGTGCCAACCCAGGTGCAGTTTATGAGGGCAGACAAGAAAAGGATGATGCACTTGCGCTTGTTCTTGCCATTGGTCCAATCTTGGAGGCTAACGGAATTCAAACACTCTACACAAGAACCACAGACGTATATCAGACACCATTTGAAAAGGCTCAGCTTGCAAATGAAGCAGCAGTAGACTTCTTTGTATCTATTCACAGAAATTCTTTTCCGGAGGATAACGTAGTATCAGGTGTAGAAAGCTTGGTGTATGATTTGTCCGGTGTAAAATATGAGATGGCGCAAAATATCAATGAGCAGTTGGAGACCATAGGATTCGTGGATCTAGGTGTGAAAGCAAGACCAAACCTCATTGTCCTTCGCCGAACCAGAATGCCGGCAGTTCTTGTAGAAGTAGGATTTATCAATTCTGACACAGACAACCAGCTCTTTGATGCAAATTTTGATGCCATAGCAAGAGCTATCGCCGATGGGATCATCGAAACCATAGCAGTTTTACCAGGGGCACCTGATACCCTTGAGACTCGCTATTCTGTGCAGACAGGAGCTTTCCGCAACCAGATGTATGCAAGAAATCTGCAGGAAGAATTAATGGAAATGGATTT
>JAXJXL010000152.1:0-1513 GCA_036307525.1 Faecalimonas sp. | reverse complement strand
TTATAACACCTACGTCTGACACCCTTGAAATAACCAGTGCTGCATTGAATTTGCTGAAACAAATCTACCGCCCAGGCATTCAGTACAAGAAATCGGGTGTCATCGTAGGCGACATTGTCAGTATGTCTATGCTTCAGATGAATCTGTTCGATCCGATTCACAATCGGAAGGAGCGTTCTGACTTAATGAAAGCTATCGATGTAATTAACCATCGATATGGTTTAAAGACAATAAAGCTGTTGGCCGAGGGGGATAAAGATCAGAAATGGAAAGTAAAATGTGAGCATCGGAGTCAGAATTATTTGACTAACATCAACGAGATACTTACTATACAAATCTAATTCATAGTAAGATATGTTTGTATAATTATATACTTATATAACTATATAATTATTTATTTCTATATTATACTGTTTACTCCTTTTATATGAATTGACTCGCAATACCGGCCTTGTCGACAATCTATTAGAGGATAACACTTCTTCCATTGCAAGCCTATGGGCATCTTCCATCTTGAGCCAATAAATGGCTTACCATGATTCTGTGCTTGATACTCTCTTGTGGCGTTTCGGCTTTTAATCCGACTCCACTCTATGTGCTCTTGGCATTTTAAATGATTTTCCATCTTACAGCTTTCACATAACAATGCCACGGTTTTCAAACAGTTGTTCTCATGGCTTGATTGCACGAAACGTACTACTATCGGCAAACAGGATTTACAGTGTCCTATACAAACCTATGCGATGTGTTACATCAACTTTTTCCGCCCTGTCTTTTAAGAAGTCATCATCATTTTTCCACTGCGAAGTTAGTATGCAACAAGGATCGTTCTTGAGGAACTTAACCAATGGCGTTTCAGTGTAAATCTTCCTTTATCGAGTCTCCGATTTCAGTGAAGTGAAAATAAAGAGTATTTACGCTGTAATCCTTGGTGTATTCCTTTTATGCACCAACTATTTATGCATTGTAAAAATTGATTAATAACTTCAAATACATTTCGTTATGAAAAAGATTGAAAACTCATTCGCAGTAACAGGTTTCGTAGGTAAGGACGCTGAAATCCGCCAGTTTGCCAACACAAGTGTAGCACGTTTCTCAATGGCAGTAAGCCGTCAAGAGAAAAACGGTGATGATTCAAACCGTATCTCGGCATTCATCAATGTGGAAGCATGGCGTAAGAACGAGAAAACTGATTCATTTGAAAATCTTACCAAGGGCACATTGCTCACAGTTGAAGGTTACTTCAAACCTGAAGAGTGGACCGACAAAGAGGGTGTCAAGCACAACAGAATCGTTATGGTTGCCACTTCTTTCTATCCGGCTCAAGAAAAGGAAGAAAAGCCTAAAGGCTCTGCAAAAGGAAAGAAGAAGTAGTAATATCCTCAGCCTAATAGATAGCGGCTTCGGCCGCTTTCTTTTTGCTCGTTAAATATCGGTACTTTTATAGACTTACACCCAACCCGTTTCCATGTTTCTATCGATATAGACTTATGCTTCTGAAGAAGTATAAGAC
>JAXJXL010000151.1:0-6524 GCA_036307525.1 Faecalimonas sp. | reverse complement strand
CAGGAAATGGATATGGAGAATCCGGACATTGAAGGTGACCATGGCTCCTATTCATTTTATGTAAGTGATGCTGCGGATAAATTTAAACAATTTGCAAATTCGATTCTGCCATATGATATTGAGACAACAAAACAGATTAATATAGAAGAGTATTAGGTGGAATATGACGAAAGATGTATTAGTGAGTATTTCCGGTCTCCAGATGGCCGTAAATACAATGGAGAGTATGGATGATGAGCCAATTGAAATCGTTAGTGCAGGTACTTACTACTTTAAAGATGGGAAGCATTATATCTTCATGGAAGAGGTGGCGGAAGGCATTCCGGGAGTTACGAAAACGCAGATAAGAATTAACGGAAAAGAATCCTTGGAAGTGATGAAAAAAGGTGTTTCCAATATGCATATGATATTTGAGAAGAATAAGAATAACAGATGCCATTATCAAACGCCGTTTGGTCAGCTTAATCTTGGTATATGTACAAGTAAGCTGATTGTTGATGAAACAGAGGACAATATTAACATTCGTGCAGAATATGCGTTGGATGTAAATTGTGAACCGCTGGCGGATTGTATGATACGTATTAATATCCAGCCACGGGAGTCTGAGTTTATATTGCAAAACAAGATGACATTTTAAAAGAGGTGCGGAAAAATCCGTACCTCTTTATTTCTTAAATCTTGCCAAGAATCCCTTCTTCTTCTGTGGTGCATCCAGAGGACCTCTAATTCCCTTTACCTCTGTAATATAAAGTCCGCTTACAACAGCTTTCACTTCTTTTTTAACAGGAACGTATGGGAAAATCTTTTCGTCACACATCAATGTCATCACTTTAGGACCAACCTTTGCTTTTACAATCGGCATCTTTGCTCCGCGAAGATACTTTGGTGTGTTTTCAAGAACAATCGCCGGTAGGCCTGCCTCTTTAAGCTTCATACGCTTCTTGTCAATAATCAGCATTGAAATATTCTGTGCTGCTGCTTTCAATTGTTCTTGTTGTTCTGCTTGTTTCTTTTCTGCTTTTTTTCCTAAGAAATATAACACAGCAATGATTGCAATTAGAATAGCAACTATCACTGCAAAAATAATCCATCCTTTCATGGTAAACCTCCTAACTAAATATTTTATGTAAACTATTATCAAGTTTAACATTCTTTAGTCACAAGTGCAAGATAATACTTTTCAAAAATGAGAAATGTGATATAATGTACGGAAAGGGCAGAAGAAAATGTGTAAACACTCGGACATTATGCTTGTATAAATGTCTCAGTGTTTGTGCATTTGAAGAGCGAAGCGACCGAGAAAATCGAAGATTTTCGAGGTTCTGCCCGCAAATAATTCATTAGAAACGGAGAAATACTATGAAAAAAAGAATTATGGCGCTATTTTTAGCGATGGCCATGGTTGTAGTTGCTACTGGCTGTGGAAAAGGTTATAAGGTTGGAGATAAGGGAGAAGTTTATAACGACTATGTCAAGATTAAAAAATGGAAAGAGCTTGAGGTTGAACGAGTAGACCCTACTCCGGTTACGGATGAAGATGTGAACATGAGTATTGAAAATGACCTTCAGACATTGACTTCTTATGTCGAGGTGAAGGACCGTGGAGCTCAAAATGGTGACCAGGTAACAATCGATTATGTGGGAAAAGTGGAAGGCAAAGAATTTCAAGGTGGAACAGATTCGGATTACACCTTTATTCTTGGTGAGGTAGGTCCTGGAAAAATGCTTGAGGATTTTCAAAAAGGGATTGTCGGTCATAAAGCAGGAGAAGCATTTGAGGTAGCATTCACATTTCCAAAAGACTATGGCGTAGAAACGTTGAATGGAAAGGCAGTTGTATTTGATGTTACTTTAGATAAAGTTGAGGAAGTTGTGATTCCGGAATTGAATGACGAGACCGTTGCAAAATTGTCAGATAAAGCAAAGACAGTTGATGAATACAAAGCACAGGTGAAAGCAGATTTGGAAAAGAGTAATAAGGAATCTGCTGAGGCGCAAATGAAAGCCAATGCATTTTCAGCTTTCATGGAGAAATGTAAAGTAATTGAGTATCCGAAAGAAAGATTGGAAGAAACGATTGAAAGCTGTACAGAAATGTACACGGAACAATTGGAGCAGATGGCGACGATGTACTATGGTACAACGTTAGAAGAATTAAAGAAATCTACAGGCAAGTCAGAAGAAGATTTGCTTGGCAAATCATTTGAGGATATTGCGGAAGAACAGCTTTTATGTGAATTGGCAATTGAGTTAATTCAAAAAGTAGAAAAACTTGATTTTAGCGATAAGGCTTATGAGAAGTTCTTAGAAGAACAGGCAGAACTCTTTGGTTATGAAGATGGTGACGATGTTGAGGAAGCTTATGAAGAAATGTACGGAGAAGATTCCTTTAAACTTGCATTTAAGCAAGAAAAAGTGGCTGAATTCCTCTATGAGTACTGCAAAGTAGTGGAACCAAAGGCAACAGATTCTTCAGAAACTGTAACAGAATAAGCGTATGGTATACGTATATATCGCTGATGTTTCTGCACTACCAGACCCGTTAGAAAATGCGTGGGTCATGGAAGGACTTCCAATAGAGAGGCAAAAGAAGATTTTGGCTGCAAAACAAAAGCAAAAAAGGCTACAAAGTTTGGGAGCAGGATTACTGTTAAAAGGTGTTTTGCGCAGATATGGCATTTTGGCAGATACACTTAGAACGGATGAAAATGGCAAACCGACAGTGGACGGAATCTGTTTTAACCTTTCGCATTCGGGAGATTATGTAATCTGTGCAGTGAGCGACAGAGAAGTTGGATGCGATATTGAGCAAATTAAAGAGGCACCAAGACGCATAGCAAGCCGCGTATTTTCACCAGAGGAGATAAGGTGTCTGGAGCAAATCTCCAACGAGGCATATAATCGGGAATTCTTTCGTCTTTGGACTAAGAAAGAAAGCTTCTTAAAAATGAAGGGAATCGGCATTCGTGTACCTCTTCAGGCATTGGAAATCAGGGACTGTTATTTTAAGGAATACGAGATACCTGGCTATCAGGTGACAGTCTGTGCAGAAGAAAACGAGTTTACAGAAATAATCTGGGAAGAGATATAAATAATATGAAACGTCAGAAATAGTATAAAAAACTATCTCTGACGTTTTTTCGTAGCAAACTCTTTATTTACAGAAATTTAATAATTAGGTATAATAAAGGATGGTATATAGGACAAAGGCAGGAAATACAAATGAGCAAAAAAAAGAAAAAATGGATTTATCCTCGACATCAAGTGGTAAGAAATCTTTTATATTTGGTTATGTATCCCTATTGTCGATTGAAATTCGGAGTTAAAATTGAACGAATGAAAGACCAACAGAATAGACCGTACTTAATATTGTTGAATCATCAGATGGTATTTGACCAATTTTTCGTTGGTATGGCATTTAAAGGACCTATTTATTATGTGGCAACGGAAGATATTTTCTCACTTGGATGGGTATCCACCGTGATTCGATATTTGATAGCACCTATTCCTATCAAGAAGCAGACAACGGATGTGCAGGCGGTAAGAACCTGCTATAAGGTAGCGAAGGAAGGCGGAACCATTGCGATTGCGCCGGAGGGGAATCGTACATACAGTGGGAAGACAGAATATATGAATCCTGCCATTGCGGCTCTTGCTAGGACGCTTAATTTGCCGATTGCATTTTTCCGTATCGAAGGCGGTTATGGTGTTCAGCCTAGATGGTGCGACAAGGTGCGCAGAGGAAAAATGCGTGCATATTTTTCGCGTGTCGTTATGCCTGAAGAGTACAAAGAATGGAGTAATGATGAACTTTATCAAGTAATTCAAAAAGAATTGTATGTTAATGAGGCAAAGGTGACAACTAATTACTATCATAGGAAAAATGCAGAATTTTTGGAAAGACTGTTCTATGTTTGTCCACATTGCGGACTTTCTATATTTGAAAGTCACGGAGATAAGGTCGCATGTAAAACATGTAATCGCGAATATCAATACCTAGCGACTAAAGAATTGAAAGGGGTAGGTTTTGATTCGCAATTTCGTTTTGTAAACGACTGGTATGAGTATCAGAAGGATTTTGTAAATAAATTAGATATCAATGAATACATAGAACAACCAATGTATTCAGAACAGGCTTCTTTCTCAGAGGTCATTGTTTATAAAAACAAAAAATTGATTCAGGAAAATGCTGTTGTTGAATTGTATGGAGACCGTATTCTAATTGATGGCAATGTATTTCCTTTTACAGAGATTACAGCTGCATCCGTGCTGGGGCGTAATAAACTAAATATATATCATGATAAAAAAGTTTATCAATTAAAAGGAAACAAACGGTTCAATGCAATCAAATATGTGCATATGTATTATCGATATAAAAACGTAAGTAGAGGAGAAGAACATGAACAATTTTTGGGACTTTAGTGTATGGGGCTGGCTCAACGCTATGGCGGTGTTGTTCCTAAGCTTGTTGGCAGCCAATGCAATGAAAAAGAAAATTAGAATTTTGGAGCAATCATTGATTCCTACATCTGTACTTGGTGGCGGGATTTTGTTAATAATCGCTAGTCTATATAAGGTGATTACAGGCCATGTGTTGTTCGAGGAAACATTTTTTGGAGGGAATGGATATAACAATCTGGAAATTATTACCTATCACGCTTTGGCCCTTGGATTTGTGGCATCCTCTTTCAAAACAGAAAATGGGAAACTATCAAAAAAACGTACGATAGAAATCTTTAACACAGGTGTTACTACGGTTTCTACATATTTGCTTCAGGCAATTGTTGGCTTCGGTATTACAATCATTGCTTCCTTTATCATTAAAGGTTTCTTCCAGGCAGCTGGTGTTTTGTTACCGTTTGGCTATGGACAAGGAACAGGACAAGCAATGAATTATGGAACCATTTATGAGACCGAGCATGGTTTTGTAGGTGGAAAAACCTTCGGACTTACCATTGCTGCACTTGGGTTCTTAAGTGCAAGTATCGGCGGTGTTGTGCATTTGAATCTCCTTAAGAGAAAAAGAAATATTGCAGGCGCAACGGAAGAAGGGGCACTCAAGTCAGAACAGGTACAAAAGGCGGATGAAATTCCAATGCAGGGTAGTATTGATAAAATGACAATACAGATTGCATTAGTTATGGTAGCGTATATGTGCACCTTCTTGTTAATGTTTGTTTTAGGTAATATATTACCGGGTATGAAGTCTGTTATCTATGGTTTCAACTTCTTGCTTGGAGTGCTTACCGGAACTTTGATAAAGATTATTATCAATCAGTTAAAGAAGCATGGTATTGCGGAGAAAGAGTATATCAATGACTTCCTAATGACAAGAATCAGTAACTTTTTCTTTGACGTGATGGTTGTTGCGGGTATTGCGGCAATTCGCTTGGATATTTTGGAAAATTATTGGGGAATTATATTAATTCTTGGTGTAATAGGATTGTTTATCACTTATTTCTATAATCATTATGTTGCAAAAACATTGTTCCCGGAATACACGGAAGAACAATTCCTGATGATGTACGGAATGCTTACAGGAACGGCAAGTACAGGTATTATTCTTCTTCGTGAGATTGATGGTGATTTCAAAACACCGGCGGCTGATAACATGGTATATCAGAATTTTCCAGCCATCGTGTTTGGTTTTCCAATGATGCTGCTTGCCACATTGGCACCGGTGAAGCCTTACTTAACCATGATTATTTTGGTAGCATTTTTTGTTGGAATGAACATATTGTTGTTCCGTAGTAAAATTTTTAAGAAGCGTGCGTAACAAACAGACAATTTATTGTGTTTGTGATGAGTATATGTTATGTTTACAGTATAAGAATTAAGGAGGGTGACAACCATGAAAAACGTATGTGTCATTACCGGCGGGGGTAGTGGAATGGGACTAGAGGCTGCAAAATGCATGCCGAAAGAAAAAATCATTGTAATCTCGGGAAGAACAGTAGCGAAATTAGAGAAGGCAGTAGAGGAACTGAAAGCACTTGGCTTTGAAGCGTATGCTTACGCCTGTGACACCTCAAATCGTGACAGTGTAAAGAAGCTTGCTGAGTATGCGGCGAGCCTAGGCGAAATTAAAAATGTTATTAATGCAGCAGGCATTTCTCCGGCTATGGGTAGCGCAGGAGACCAGGAGAAGATTTTAAGAATTAACGCATTAGGAACTGTTTATGTTAATCAAGAGTTTTCTAAGCTCATGAAGGCAGGCAGCGTAATTTGTGATATTTCTTCTAACTCTGCATATTCGCTTCCGGCATTTATACTTCCAAAGAAAGCATATCCTTTGGCAGAGACAAATGAAGAAGCTTTCTTAGCTAAATTAATTAAGAGAGCAAATATGGCAAGAACAGATTACGAGAAGAATGGTTTCGCTTATGGTCTCTCAAAGAACTTTGTTTGCTGGTATGCGGCAAAAAGTGCGTTTGATTTGGGCCCAAAAGGAATACGTGTGGTATCCTTAAGCCCGGGACTGATTGCCACAGGCATGGGCAAGATGGAAGAGGAACATGGCGGTT
>JAXJXL010000150.1:0-16553 GCA_036307525.1 Faecalimonas sp. | reverse complement strand
ATAGAACCTCCTCCAACTTGGTCTTCGACCAATAAATCTTTTTGCAATCCTCATTGCCTGTATATCTTGCGTGCGAACACGAATAGTAAGTGTCTTTTCCATATGTCTTTTGCAATTTATAGCCACAATATGGACACACAAAAACATTATCATTTGTGGCTTTTTTCTTCTTGCTTTTCTTGACCTTCCTCAGCATATCCTGTGCTGTAAGAAATTCTTCTTTCGTGACAATCGGTTCGTGAGTATCTTCAATTATCAACCACGTATCTTTTGCAGTACGCTTATCATATCTGTCTCCCACACGCTGTTTTTTTCTTTTATGATAAACCATAGCTCCTCGATACTTTTCGTTTCTGATAATCTCCACGATAACTGGATGAGTCCACATAGTATTCTTACGATATCGACTATGTTGTTTCTTGATGCCTTTGTACTCTGTAGGAGTTGGTACTCCTTTTTCATTCAGATATAATGCTACATCTGCAGTACTGCAACCTGCAATTATCTTTTTGAAAATCAATCGAACAATACGTGCCGCCTCTTCATCAATAACAAGTTGATGCTTTTGTTCCGGCAATACCTTATATCCATATGGTGGCGTATTCACAAATTTCCCTTGCTCCATTAATTGATATTGAACTTGTTTTACCTTAGATGATAATTGCTTACTATACATATCATACATCATCATCTTGATAATAACTGCCATTCCTGCAGTTGTCCCCTCATAATCATCACTATCAAAATTATCATTGATAGCGATTACTCGAATGTCCAATGACGGAAATTCTTGCTCTAGTATATTTCCTACTTCAATATAATTTCTACCAATACGCGAAAGGTCTTTGACTACAATAACATTAATCAATCCTTGATTAACTGCTTTGATCATGTCTTGGAATCCCGGTCTGTTCATATTGGTTCCGCTTCGTCCGTCGTCAATAAATTCTACAATATCATAACCTTCCAATTCTTCCATACCAAGAATATGATTTCGTGTAAGTTGTCTCTGATTGGCAATACTCTCACTTTCATATTTCTTTCCAACAAACTCTGTGATTTCATCCTCCAGAGATAAACGAAGATAAATGGCGACTGTGCCTATATGTCCACCGACTATTGCTCTCATTACGCCACCTCCTCTTCGCGTTTATTAATTGCAGAACGCAATTTATCAAATTCATCCATACACTTAAATGTAATCTTGATTCTTGAATCTTCATAAATCATAATTTTATCAATCAAAGTTTCTATTAACTCTCTTGTGATGTTCTGTGGATTTTTCCACTCCTGCAGAACTTTTTCCCATGTTCCATCTACCCTTGTATCAATTTTCCGGAACGCATTATCACTTTCCATATATTGAATTTTTAGTTTAACGTCATCCAATTGTTTTGTGTAAATGTCTCGCATTTCCACAAATTCATCACTAGTCAGAAGACCTTCTTTATAATCCTCATACAGACCTGCACGCAGTCTCATCAACTTATCTTCTTGTAATTGAAGTTCATGAATTTCTCTTTGCACTTCTTTGGTACGCAATCTGACAACTGGATGCTTCTTTAAAATGTCAAGTTCTTTCTTTAAATCTGCAAACAGCGCAATATTTACACGAATAGCACCAAGCACAGCGTTATCTAAATCTTCTTTTTTGATTTTCTTCGGTGTGCAATAGTCTTTGCCATGCATGTAATAATTCCCACACTTGAAATTGTAATATGCCTTGTCTCTCTTACTACTAAGAGATCTGACCATCTTCATTGCATAACCACAATCCCCGCAAAACAAATATCCCGTGTACAGATTTTCAACTCTAGGAAGATTATGCTTGTTTTCATTTTGCTTATACGTTTCATACTTACTCTGGTTTACTTCCTGTACCTTTGCAAACAATTCCTTGCTGATAATAGCCTCGTGCATGTTTTCAACGATTATCCACTTATCTTTACTTACAGGTTTCAACTCTTGGTTCAAATAAAAACTTGCTAATTGCTTACCCTGTACTACATTTCCCACGTATGTTTCATTTCTGAGAATGTCATAGACTACATGTTTTGACCAAGGATAAGCTTTGCCAGTCTTACTATGATTACTCATAATACCCTTGAGATATTTGTAATACGTTGGAGACGGTATATGCATCTTATTAAGTCGATTATAAATCTCCGCATATCCTTGTCCCTCTGCTCGCCACTCAAAGATTTTTCTTACTACCGCTGCAGCTTCTTCATCCACTTCCAGTACATACTTGTCGGATTCTGACTTCTTGTATCCATATGGTGCATAGCCACCAATAAACAAACCTTGTTTACGTTTCGAACGTAATACTACACATGATTTTTTCGATATATCTTTTGAATACAATTCATTGATAAAGTTATCAATCATGATGTACATTTGGCTTTTTCCTTCAGTGTCGTACTTACTATCGTAATCATCTCTTACAGAAATAAAACGGACATCCATTTCTGGGAAGATATTTGTTACATAATCTGTTGCTTCCAATGAATTACGTCCGAATCTGGACAAATCCTTTACGACAACGCAATTATATTTACCTGCATTAATATCTTCCATCATTTCATTAAATACCGGACGATCAAATACAGTTCCCGTGTGACCATTTTCAATGAAGACTTTCCCAATTTCTATATCGGCTTTTTTCTTTAAATATTCACGAATAATTAACTCTTGATTTTCAATGCTATCACTGTCTTTTTTGCCATTATCAAATTTTGATAATCTCAAATATAACGCCGCCAAATCTAAATGCGGTCTAATCGCAGGTTGTGGTTTGACAGCATTTTGCTTTCTACTAGTACGTGCCATTACACCGCCTCCTGTCCGATTATGATATTCTTCTCATTTAAAAGTTCCAGTACTTCTGCAAACTGATCGTGATAATTGAAGACAATTTTCACTCTCTTATCTTCGTAAATATAAATAGACTTGATGAGCTGTGCTACCATAGTACGGTCTAATCCATCCATATCTGCATATTGAAGAAAACGTTGCATCCAAGCATCATCCGTAATTACTGTTTTACGGTTCTGAATCTTATCATCAATCTCTGCAATTCTGTTTCGCAGTTCCACTGCTTTCTGCTGATAGCCCAATTTATATTCCAAATACTCTTCTTTTGTAATCAAACCGTCTTTCACGTCTTCATACAAGGTTCGTACTCTATCAACTTGCTTTTTTAGTGAATCTTCCAGAGATATTCTCTTTACTTCCAACTGTTCATATATCTGCTCGTTATCCCATTCGGCTTTACAATATTCCATAACACTTTGAATATCTCTAAGCACCTTAGACTGAACCGCAATGCTTTCTTTTACAATTTTCACAAGCAATTGTTCAGACAAATTATGTTGTGTACATGCTTCTTTGTCTTTTTTATGAGTGGAACAACGAAAATACATATAATCACTACCATTTGCTTTCACGGTGCGCTTATGCATTACTTCGCCACAATCTCCACAATATACCTTACCTGCAAACAAACTTAAATCTTGGTCCTTGTGTGCCCTGCGCACGTCTTCTATTAACAACTGCTGAACCACTTCAAAATCTAATTTGTTTATAATTGCCGGATGTGCATTTTCGTAACGAATCCACTTCTCCTCACTCTTCGTGTATCTCTTTTTTTGCTTAAAGTTCTTCTTACTAACTTTGCCCTGAACAAGATTTCCTATATACTGTTCATTCTTTAAAATACGAAAAACCGTGGTCGCTTCCCACACACTTTTCTTATATGTCTTAAACCCATTACCACATCTGATTCCTTGCTCACGCTTGAAATCCATTGGGGTAGGGATATGTTCTTGTTCCAATATCATAGCGATTTTCTTTGCACTGACTCCAGATATATACATTCTGAAAATTCGTTGTACTATCGGTGCCACAATTTCATCAATCACTAACTTATTTTTATTTTCTTCTGACTTTTTATAGCCAAACGGTGCATAAGAACCAATAAATTGTCCCTCTCGACATTTACTGTCTAATGCAGAACGTGTCTTGCCGGATATATCCCTTGCATACTGTTCGTTTACGATATTAAGAAAAGGAATGATAATCTCTCGAACCTTTTCATCCCCATCTATCGTATCAATGCGGTCATTAATAGAAATTAATCTCAGTTCGTATACATCCAAAAAATCTTGTACTGTACGTCCTGCTTCAACATAGTTTCTTCCAAGACGAGACAAGTCTTTTACGATAACTGTATCAATTTTGCCTGCCTCAATAAATTCAAGCATACGAAGAAAATCTGGTCTATTGTCAAAAAATACACCCGAATATCCATCGTCCTCAAATACTTCTACCAACTCAATATTCTCTTGTTTTTCGATGAATTGTAATATCAGAGACTTCTGATTTGCGATACTGTTGCTTTCATCTTTTTTCAATTCAGCAACAGAGCCGTCCTCACGTGATAATCTAACGTAAACGGCGGCCTTATAGATTTTATTTAATAATTCTTTGTTCATTTTACGCCCTCCATTTTACTTGTCTAGATTACCCAGTAAAATGGAGTTTCGCGATTTGATCCTTTTATATTTAATACTATAACATGACTTTTCGCAAAACTCCACTACCAATTTTTGTTTTTTAAGAATTTGCATTTACTATGATACGTTTGTAGCGATCATTGAATGAATATGGGGTGTCCGCATATTCCATTTGCACCAGCACATCACCCACCATAATAAAATACGGATTCTTGACCTGTTTCAAATAGTCGAGAATCCGTTTCTTTTGTTCATCATCTTCATTAATTTTTATATCTTCCAAACGTGCAGCTTGATTTCTGTCAAACTCGTAAATGCTGTTTTTCTTTGCATCCATCATTCCTGCCATCACTCCTTTATGGTAAGTATTTCCACTTTATTTCTTATTATGCGTCGTGCTCTCTTGCTCTTTTATATACTCCAGAGCTTCTGCTTCTGTAGGGCAAGCAACAACTCGTCTGCCCTTTTTGTCATAAACTACTGTTTCAGAACCATACACTCTGTAAGTATAAGGTGCCTCAAACTTATGCCTAGACATCTTCAAAAATAGTTACCGTGCAATACTTGGTGCACTCAGAATCTTTTGCAGAGTAATCATCCGGATTTGGCAAATCATTATGAATGGATGCAATCTCTACACCCTGTTCTGACAAATAATTTACAAATCGAATTACTTCCTCCGGTTCAGATGAAATATCCTTCGCTGTTACTACAATCACTCCATCAATATCAAACGCATCAATCAATTCCATGATTGCTTTACGTCCTGCCGGACTCATGCAGTTCTCCTCATTGCGTTCACTCACCATTGCTTTTAAGGAAAGTTCCTGCACTCCAAGAAAAAGTTTCAACAACATTTCTTTCTCTTCATTTTTCTTTACATCTAAATGCTCGATACAATATCCAATTACTTCTGGTCTATTCATGCTTTTTGCTCCTTTAAATTTATTTGAGTAAATTTGCGCGCTCATCTCACTCACATCAATGGACACAAGACCTCTACGCCTTCGCAGACGCTTTATGAAACCTTATGTCCACTCATGTGAGGGAGATGATATCTCCCTCACCAAACTTGCCATAGGATATATGGAAAGAACTTTGAAGTTGCTATCCTTCACACAACGCAGTATCCGCGCCCATCCCGGACTTACGCTAGTCGCCACTCTCTGCAAGTGCATATCGCTGAAATGCAGGTGCGCCATCTATCTCATTATCTCCGGAGGCAAATCCGGTAGGCACAACCCTCTGCTAGTATCCTTCACAGGCAACAACGCAAGTTGCAGGATATTCGTCGCACGAAATGGGGTTCTGCCACCCCTTACTACTAAGAGGCGAAATAGATAATCACGAAAGTTTTTAATAATCAATTATCAAAGTACAAACTCATGGCATTTTCTGTTCAAAAATAATGGAATTAGATTCGCATTACCTCTGTACTTGCCATGAGTTAAGTATAAATTATGCTAGTTTTTCTAACGAGACACATAGTGTAGTACTTTGTACCCAACATTGTGGTAGTTTATAGATTATCAAGAACTGCCATTACTATTTTTATAGCTGTTTTCTTTTTCTCCGCATCAAAACCGTTAAGTCTTTTTGAAACATCTTCAACGCAATGCCCCTGTCCGTGAACCAAATAATCAAGTGTTACATTGAAATATTCTGCAATAATACAGAGAGTTTCTATGTTTCCTCCTCTGGCTCCACTTTCTATAGCTCGGTAAGTTTTTATGTTCAAACCCATATCTGCAGAAACATATTCCTGAGACTTACCGCTAGAGGTACGTAAATATTTAATTGTCGCCCCGGTCTGCTTCATGTCATACATCGTATATGCCCTGCCTTACCAAATCTTTCCAAATCACGTTTTATTTGTTATAATAGGTTACATATAAATCATAAACCCTCTAAAACTCTTTGTCCTTAACACAGAGTTAACACGGGTTAACAACGAGGTGACATATATGGCAGCCGAATTTCATGAATTATCTTTCAGTAATTTTTTCTATACCATATGGAAAAACACTGTGCCCGGACACAATGGGAAAGCACAGTGTTTTAACAATTTAATGCAATGGGCTGGTCTTAGTGTACCTACAGCACAAAATTTATCGCCTTGGATCAATGGCAAACGACCTTTACCACAAGATTACGCAGACATCATTCGTCAAAAAGGTTATATATGGAAAGTTAAAAAATGTATGGAAACTAATATCATTCCATACCTACAAGATGAAAAAAGTGTCATTAATGAATTATCGATATTGATTAACAATGATTACGGGATGCATGATGATGTTCGAGTGAAATTTTGTGAGCATCAGACCGAGACAGCATATTACATTGCATTAGCCCTGTATTATTCGCTTACTTGTCGCAAGAATTCTCCAGTGACCGTACAACAAACTTCTGCTCGCCCAGGAATTCGACCTGAAACTATTATGCTTTCAGTTCCTCACACCAGAACATCCATTATTGGAAGAAATTTGGAGTGTAAGAAAATTGCAAAAGCATTATCAACACATTCCATAATTTTCTTGTGGGGCGTAGCAGGGATTGGGAAATCTGAACTTGCTAAATATTATATCAATACAAACAAAGATTCTTTTTCTAATACAATTTATATTCCATTTGGCACAAGCATCAGAGAATCCATAGCAAACTTGAATTTTATCGGAGACAATCCGGAAGATGAAACCGACAAAAGATTTGCAAGTCATATACACCAACTATATACATATGATAACGATACTATTGTTTTATTAGATAACTTTGATATAAACCCAGACAGTGATCCTGATTTCAGCGCACTCGCCAACGGTAAGTTTCAATTGATAATTACTTCACGAAACAAACCTATTGATTATCCGGAGTATGAAGTGCAAGAATTGTCTTCACAAAACTGTATGGAATTATTTAAGCTTCACGCTCCGAATGCAGTGTCCAAAAAACAAACAAAAAAAATAATTGAACTTGCATACTCACATACACTTTTGATTGTGATGATTGCAAGAACCCTAAAGTATACTGAACTAGACTATGAGGATATTATTAATGCACTTTCATCGGGTATTACTGAAACGCCGACTGATTCTACAATACCAATTACAAAGGATGGTTTGACTTCATCGCAATTGTACCAGCATTATTTATTTAATCTAATTGAATTGGCAAATTTGACTCAAAACCAATTAGAAATCCTCAGTATGCTTTCACTGATGCCAATAGATGGTATTTCCATCACATCAGCAAAAGAATATTGCGCACAAAAAGACTTAAATGATATTAATTACTTAGTTCGCTTGGGATATGTATCTTGGAATGAAACAACGAATTCCAACTTATCTGTCCACCCTTTAATTAGCGAGATTGTACTCAAGAAAAATATAGAAAATATGCCAACAATTACATCTGCATTAGTACGAATTTTTCTGCAATCCGTATATAAAGAAAAACACTATCCAGATACTGCAGAACAACGAATTGGTGTTTCTATTTTTGAATGGATTATTTCTTGTGAGACGCAAAACTACTGTTATGCAGCAAGGGATTTAGCAGGATTCTTTCTAAAAGGCGGACAATTTTATTACCTAACGGAAACTTCAAAATATATAAAAACGCATGCGGATATTTTAACAGAGAACGAACTGCCTTACATAAACGCTTTAGCATCCTACTATCAAGGTACTACTTATGTACAATTAGCAAATGATAAATTGGCACGTCCTCATTTTAAAAAAGCCGCTAACTATTTACATAACAAATCTAATGCTTCATCTGTGGAATTAGAATTATATTATTCTGCATTAATTGAGACTGCTGCGTGCATTGAAGAACCCAATGAAGCTATTACTGCATTAAAACAAATAGATATACCTGAAGGTTCTTTGTCCGAACACACACGACAAGCCTTATTCTCAAGACAACTTTTTAAATTAGCAGGAAAATACTTACTTCTCAACGATATAGAACAAGCAAATATGTTATTTGACGAATGTTTAGACCATCGTATGAAGTTGTATGGGGCAGACTCTATATATGTAGGGTTGGTGTACGCTAATATTGGATTTACCTATCAAGAAAAAAAAGAATATTCGAAAGCATCCCGAATGTATTTTGACGCACTCAAGATACTGGAAAAGCATTTGCCAAAGAATCATATTAATTTAATCCGCTTATATTCGAATCTAGCAGCATGCCTTCATGCTTCCAGTGACTTGTTTGCTAATCAAACTTCACAATTGATGTTTAGAAAACTATTGCGCGCTGTACATCATCAAGTTGACTCTAGGGTGATTGAAATGCGCAAAGAAAATGCTGCCAAGAAGAAAAGTTTCAGGAAAATACTAGATGTAGCACTGGAACCTCTATTCTATTATACACCAACTAGACTGACTGAAATTAATGATTGTGTATCATCAAGACATAGAGACCGGACTTTGGGACATATGTTTCCAAATTTCCCTCTACATCCTACCGAACAAGAAATTGAATTCACTAACATGGTCCAAGTAACCGATAAAACGTCAAACAAATAAATTTTATACGAGAGCAGCCTTCCGGTTGCTCTCATACTGTATTTACCACTCCAAGATATCAATAATGAACTTAATAATTTTAATAACTTTTCGCTTCTTGCACATATCAAGTTTCTTCCAAACTTCTGCGTCAATAACTTCTGTAATCGTATCATTACCAAAAATCAAGTAATCTAAAGTGACATTATGATATTCCGCTAATGTACACAATGTATCTACCCTACCACCTCGGACACCACTTTCTATTGATCGATAAGTTTTTATATTAATGCCAGTTTCTATCGATACATTTGCTTGCGATTTTCCTTTTTGCATTCTAAGTTTCTTTATAATTTTTCCAGTCTTTTCAATATCGTACATTTTATCCTCTCTTTCCAGCGAATAACCAGAAAGAGAAATATAAAAAGGCACAGAGAAATCCCATATACTGGTTATTCTCTTGCGCCTTTGGTGCTGACACGTTTATATCGTCGCCCTTGTCAAGTAGTGCCATTATTCTATTGTTCTTATTTAATTCCTAAACTAATAATATTCCACCATTTATATTTCTAAATAATAATTCTTCCGTATAGTTCTTTGGACGGAGTATTCTTTTACATTTTTCACATTTAAATTCAAGACCGCCCATATTCAATGTTGTTTGTCTTATCTGTGCTTCCGGTAAATAGTAATAAGCAAGTAACTTGTTGCATCTTCTGCAACGAATTTCTATTCTGTTATTATCCATACGCCATTTCCTCCGTACTTATCCTTATTCCCTTTCTTAAATAAGGTTTACATAATTTTTAGGTTTCATAATATATTAATATATGTATGCATAATTAATGTTATGACTAAAGTTTATTTTTTTGTATAAACTTTTTCAAAATGTCCATAATATATTATTTAATATGTAAATCGGAGTATTTTGAAATATGATATGTTTTTCTTTTTCATTCAGTTCACTCCTCTCGCATACAACTTTCGTTTGTACTTGAGAAGGAAAGGGAAATCACCTTCGCAAGCTCTTGTGCCAAGAGTTCCGTCGCATTCACTATGCCTCGACACATTGTTGATCCATTGAAGCCAACTGATTATATGTTCCATATAATCATGCTCCGGCTCTTTCCATAAACCACATATTATTATCTTCATAGTAAAGAAACACTTCTTTACCCTCCACCAAACAAGTGTATCTTTCACCGACTCCACCTGCCTTTGTACTGGCAGCACGTCGCTTATCCTTTACTCTGTCAATTTTGTATGTTCTCCCGTCTTCCCACACAAAACTTTTCGGCAGTAATAAACCCTCTTTTGAAAACTCTGCAACCACTGTCACATATACCTTACACTGATTCTTCATCCACAATCTCTCCCATCAATAAAATCTCACATTTCCACGTTTTAATGTTTCGTGAAACGAAAGCATATTATCCACCATCTGCAAGATTTCTTCCTCGTCATTCGTAATCTTGCAACTGGCATGAATCACGAAACTTCCATTTCTATAAACGTTAATATCTCCATCTTCCATAACAAAGATATCATATTCCTTATACTGCAATGTTCTCGTTGTTCCCACTTCCATATTACATTCGCTCCTTTATGCAAAATATCCTCTCGGATGAACAGTATGGTCTTCCTTTGCATTCACTGCCGACAGTTTCCTATCTTGGAACATCAAGCCTCTCTGCACACTGTAAAACCCAAAGCGTTTCCGGATCTCGTCTACCGCTTCATCAATTTTCATTTGTTTTTCTCTCATTTCCACACTGGAGAATAAATCTATCTGTTCCCAATAATTATCGGTTACAAGGTCTGCTCCCCGAACTCCAAGACTGCGAATCGCTTTGCTCCAGTTATAATTCTCTTGGAATAATTGGAACGTCTGCTCTGCAATCTCTTTTGTAATATTGGTCGCATTCTTTATCTTTCGTTGTCGTGTAAAAGAGTTTAAGTCTTTATCCCTCACACTAATTTCTACTACTCTGCATCGAAATCCATTCTCGCGAAGTCTTGCAGCTACACTCTCAGCTAAAATGTACAGAATAATCTTCACATCCTCGTCAGTCTCTAAATCTCTCGTTGTGGTTACACTGTTTCCAACAGACTTAATCGGTGCATGGGTATTCTCCAATCTAACCGGAGAATCATCATATCCATTTGCAAACGCCCATAGGACACTCCCCACCTTTCCCAAATGTGCTACTAGAATCTTTTCATCACATCTTGCCAAATCTCCAATGGTATTGATTCCAAAGTTCACAAGTTTTCTTTGTGTACTTCTCCCTACACAGAGTAAATCTCCTACCGGAAGATTCCACGCCTTTGTCTGAAATTCATTTCGATACATGGTAGTTATCGCATCTGGCTTTTTGTAGTCCGAACCAAGTTTGGCGAAAATCTTGTTGAAGGACACACCGATGCTAACCGTTACCCCTAATTCATATTTGATTCGATTACTTATTTCCTGCGCAATCTTTTCCCCATCTCCTTTAATCGTTGTACTGCCTGAAACATCCAACCAATTTTCATCCAAGCCAAAAGGCTCAATCAGATTGGTATACTCGGAATAGATTTCAGATGCCATTCTGGAGAATCGCATATACAAATCCATTCTCGGCGGAACAAAGGTAAGTTCCGGGCAAACTTGTCTAGCCTGCCAAAGTGCCATACCAGTTTTCACACCTCGTTTTTTTGCTATGTAGTCAGCCGTCAGTACAATACCATGTCTTGCCTCTGGATCGCCACCCACCGCTAGAGGTTTTCCTGCAAGATCTGGTCTATGAAGGTGTTCTACAGAAGCATAAAACGAGTTCATATCGCTGTGTAAGATTGTCTGCTCTGCCATAATCACACCTCCCATTTCCATTCAGATGTCTGTTTCGTAGCATCTGTCTGTAAGCAGAGTATAAATCTAACATTTTTAGATTTCAAGTGACAAGTTGGTTGTCTGTGTCTATTTATATTAGATTTTCCTTGATTTTGACATTAATTTGTTATATACTCCCCTTAGAGAACATATCAAACAAAAGAAATGAGGTGCCTTATGCATTCAATCGGAGAAATCATTGCTACATACAGAAAACAAAACGGCTTATCACAACCTGCTCTTGCAAAATTGTTGGAGGCTAATGGACATAAGATTACCAACAAAGCAATCTCATGTTGGGAGAAAGGCGTGAGCGAACCAAACGCATCTTTGCTTTTGCTACTATGCAAGGTATTAAAAATTACAGACATATACAGCGAATACTATGGTTGGAACCCAGCAAATCCTCTTTTTGAACTGAATGCTCAGGGAAAAGAAAAAGCTTTAGACTATATTCAGTTGTTGACGGATTCAGGCAAATATCAAAATGCTACGATTATTCCATTCCGCAGAAAAATTCGACTATTTGACATTCCTGCTTCTGCTGGAACCGGTAACTTCCTAGATGGAGATAATTTTACCGAAGTGGAAGTAGGTGAAGAAGTGCCTGCTACTGCTGACTTTGGAATTCGCATCAGCGGTGACAGTATGGAACCTAGATTTGTAAACGGACAGATAGTTTGGGTAGAAAAACAAGAAGCACTGAACAACGGAGAAATCGGAATTTTCTTCTTAGATGGAAATGCTTACTGTAAGAAATTACAAGATGATGAAAAGGGACTTTATCTAATTTCTCTTAACAATGCCTACGAACCAATTGCTATTACTGAAAATCAGACATTCAAGATTTTTGGAAAAGTTATTGGATAATATTTTTGAACATAAAGGACGTGATTACATATGGCTATTGCCACTAACTTAAAACAAGTACGCATGGAACGCAATCTACATCAGGAAGATTTGGCAATTGCCATCGGTTCCTGTGGAAGAACAATAGGACGCATTGAACGTGGAGAACGCAATGCCTCTTTGGAACTTGCTCTACGCCTTGCAAGATACTTGTCTATACCTGTGGAAGAACTTTTTGAACTTGATGACTACTCCCCCCGAGTGACTGACAAATGAAATCCTTAAATAACAAATATTTCAACACTGCCCCCTAAATTGCAGATTAATTTAGGCATTTACTATTTTTTGAATATCAAAAATATTTTCGTTTACCTTGACTATGTGGTTTAAAAGTGATAAGATACATTGCGAACAAAGGCGTTCAAGTTTATTCTTGGACGCCTTTTTTGTATGCAAAATTATTCAAAAAGCATAATACGAGGTGACAAACTATGAAGCAAAAGATTTATCTCCAGTTGGAAGATGGCAGCATCTATGAAGGCTATTCCTTTGGTGCCCCACTTTTAAATAATGTGATTGCCGAAGTAGTGTTCACAACATCGATGACCGGCTATGTTGAAACTCTCACTGATCCTAGTTATTACGGGCAGATGGTTGTGCAAACATTCCCACTTATTGGTAACTATGGTGTGAACTCTTCCGATTTTGAGAGTAGAAAAATTTATATGAGTGCATATATCGTCCACGAATATTGTCCTGCACCGTCTAACTTTAGAAGTCAATTTGACTTAGATTCTTTCCTTAAGCAAAACAATATTCCTGGAATATATGGCATTGATACACGTGCACTCACAAAAAAAATACGTTCAGAAGGTGTCATGGTCGGTTGTTTGTCTACTGCTTTACCTGCACGTATGGAAAGTGCAGTCCTCACAAATTGGGAAATAAAAGATGCTGTCAAAAATGTTTCTTGCATTGCTGCCAAGCAACATAAAGTAAGTTTACCAAAGTTTCACGTTGTGTTATGGGATTTTGGTGCCAAAGAAAATATTCTTCGCTCATTATTGCGCCTAGATTGCAACGTAACCATTGTCCCTTCTAGTGCCACCTATGAAGAAATATTGTCATTGAATCCTGATGGAATTATGTTAAGCAACGGACCTGGAAACCCCAAAGATAATCCTTCTATTATAGAAGAACTTAAAAAATTATGTGCCTCCGATATTCCTGTGTTTGGTATTTGTCTAGGGCATCAACTACTAGCACTTGCCAATGGCGGAGATACCGAAAAACTCAAATATGGACATCGCGGTGCCAATCAGCCCGTAAAAGAGTTGTCATCGGGAAGAGCCTATATCACAAGTCAGAATCACGGATATGCTGTTAGAACTGATGCATTGCCACTCGATTCTACTGTTTCCTATATTAATGTAAATGATGGAACCTGCGAGGGACTAACTTATCATTCATTCCCAGGGTTTTCGGTCCAGTTTCATCCCGAGGCTTGTGGGGGACCACACGACACTGAGTTTTTATTTCAACATTTTCTAGACCTTATGGAAAGGGGAAAAAAGCATGCCTTTGAATCCAAATATTAAAAAAGTTCTTGTAATTGGTTCCGGTCCGATTGTAATTGGACAAGCCGCTGAATTTGACTATGCCGGTACGCAGGCTTGCCTCGCTCTTAAGGAAGAAGGACTGGAAGTCATCCTTGTTAATTCCAATCCTGCTACCATTATGACCGATTCTACAATTGCGGATCATGTATATATTGAACCACTTACTCTGGACTATCTGAAAATGATTATTCGAAAAGAAAAACCTGATAGCATTCTCTCCACATTAGGTGGACAGACAGGCTTGACCCTCTCTATGCAGTTAGCCAAAGAGGGCTTTTTAAAAGAACACGATATCCAATTGCTCGGAGCAAATCCAACAACCATAGATCGGGCCGAGGATAGACAACTTTTTAAGGAAACCATGGATGCCATCAACCAGCCGATTATTCCATCCATCGTAACCCAGACACTTGAAGATTCTATTCGCTTTGCCAAGCAAGTAGGTTACCCTGTTATCATCCGTCCTGCTTTTACTTTAGGCGGTTCCGGTGGTGGTATTGCAGACTCTGAAGAGGAACTTCGCAAAATCGCATCATCCGGTTTGCGTCAGTCTCCGATTCATCAAATTCTGGTTGAAAAATGCATTTCTGGTTGGAAAGAAATTGAATTCGAAGTCATGCGTGATGGTGGCGGAAACGTAATCACAATCTGTTCTATGGAAAATTTCGACCCGGTTGGCATTCATACCGGAGACTCCATTGTTATCGCGCCTGTCGTTACACTAGCTGACAAAGAATATCAAATGCTTCGTTCGGCTGCTTTAAAGATTATCAGTGCTATGGAAATCGAAGGTGGCTGCAATGTGCAATTTGCACTCAATCCGGAAAGTTTTGAATATGCAGTTATTGAGGTGAACCCACGTGTTTCCCGTTCCTCTGCATTAGCCAGCAAAGCAACCGGTTATCCGATTGCAAGAGTTGCCGCAAAAATCGCATTAGGATATCGTATGGACGAGATCAAAAACGAAATTACCGGCAAAACAACTGCATGCTTTGAACCTGCTTTGGATTATGTGGTAATCAAGTTTCCAAAATGGCCGTTTGATAAATTCGTTTACGCCAGTCGAAAGTTAGGAACTCAGATGAAAGCCACTGGTGAAGTCATGGCAATTGGAAGAAACTTTGAACAGGCACTTTTGAAAGCCATTCGTGGTGCTGAAATCTCACATGATTATCTTGATGATAAAAATATGAAGGAATTATCTTCCCACGAGCTGGTATGTAAAATATATGAGCAGGATGATGAGCGAATCTTTGCCATTTACGAAGCTCTACGTCGTGGGATGACGGTAGATGAATTACATTCCATGACCATGATTGATGAATGGTTTCTATATAAACTACTCCACCTATGCAATTTGGAAAGAAGATTGACTAGCGAACAGATATCAGACGAATTAGTTGATTATTTAAAATTTTACGGTTTTAGCGATAAGACAATTTGCCGTATTGGAGACATAAAGGATGTGGTTAGAAAACCATACAGTTACAAAATGGTTGATACCTGTGCTGCGGAATTTCAGGCTATGACTCCTTACTTTTATTCTACTTATGGGGAAGAGGATGAAGCCCTTGAATATGTAACCGAGAATGCGCACAAGAGACCAGTTATCATGGTATTTGGTTCTGGCCCGATTCGTATTGGGCAGGGAATTGAATTTGACTATGCTTCTGTTCACTGTGTGTTTTCACTAAAGAAAGCCGGATACGAGGTTGTTATTGTAAACAACAATCCGGAAACTGTTTCAACTGATTTTAACACTGCTGACCGATTATATTTCGAGCCGTTAACACCGGAAGATGTGAAAGACATTATCGATATTGAAAAGCCGATTGGAACAGTCGTTGCATTTGGTGGGCAGACCGCAATTAAACTTACAAATTGGCTCTCCGAAAACAACATTCCGATTTTAGGAACACAGGCTGACAGCATTGATATGGCCGAAGACAGGGGGCGTTTTGAAAAACTTTTACAAGATTTGAACATCAAACAGCCAAAAGGTACTACGGTTCAAACGGAGGCTGAGGCATTAGTTGCTGCAAACAAACTTGGTTACCCGGTACTCCTCCGTCCTTCCTATGTATTGGGCGGTCAAAACATGATTATTGCATTCTCCGATGCAGATGTCAGCGAGTATATGAAAATCATTCTGTCACATATGAGTAATAACATTGTCCTAATT
>JAXJXL010000149.1:0-4547 GCA_036307525.1 Faecalimonas sp. | reverse complement strand
CTTGTGGAAAAGGACAAGAGCAATGGAGATATAAGCAATGTTTCAGCCATGCACATACGGGCAATGGACTTCGAGCCTTTTTCATTTCGCATCAATGACAATGCCATACCTGAACTGTTGGAGGGTTACAAGCCCGAAACCAAGAAACCGGGAAGACCGGAAGAGGAAAAGTTCGACCCTTACAGGCATATCACCGAACAGCAGCACCGCATCGCATTGGAAGCAGTTTTCGGGCTGAAAGAGGAATATGGCTACAAGGAACTGGAGGACACCTTAATTAAGACTTATGTGTCTGTGGGGGTAAAGTTGAACCACAAAAAGGCGGTATCGCTCATCACCATGCTTCGGAACAAACGAATGATAGTGCAGGAGAACGGCAGAAAGTACACGTTCATGCCCGACTTCCACTATTAGCCCACACCTTGCAATCGCTTCACTTTATTCCGGGGGTCTATATATTAGGGATAAAGCGAAGTGGTTGCGAAATGTGGCAAAACCGCTTCACTTTATTACCGTACTCTATATATACGAAAATAAAGTGAAGTGATTATACAGACCGTACTTCATAAAGAGGTACGGGCGAAAAGAGAAAATAAACCAATTCAACTATCATTAAACCTATCGTCTTATGGATATACAGACAGCGAAACAAATCAAAATAGCGGATTATCTGCACAGTTTAGGATTTTCACCCGTCAAACAACAGGGCATAAACCTGTGGTATAAGTCACCACTAAGGGAAGAAACGGAAGCATCGTTCAAGGTAAATACAGAACGTAACCAATGGTATGATTTTGCACTCGGCAAAGGTGGGAATATCATCGCACTGGCACAGGAACTTTATTGTTCCGACCATGTGCCTTACCTCTTGCAAAAAATCGAAGAACAGACACCCCGTATTCGCCCCGTGTCTTTTTCTTTTGGCAAGCAATCATCTTCCGAGCCAAGTTTTCAACAACTGGAGATTGTACCGCTTTCTTCTCCTGCCCTGCTTGCTTATTTGCAGGAAAGGGGAATAAACATTGCAATGGCGAAAAGAGAATGCAGTGAAGCGCACTTCACCCATAATGGCAAACGGTATTTCGCCATCGCCTTTCCCAATGTGTCGGGTGGGTATGAAATCCGCAACCAGTATTTCAAGGGATGCATCGCACCGAAAGAGATTTCTCATATCAAACAGCCGGGAACAGCGAGGGAAACATGTTATGTGTTTGAGGGATTTATGGACTATCTTTCATTTCTTACTTTGAGATTGGAGAATTGCCCGAAATATCCCGAACTGGACAGGCAAGATTATATGGTGTTGAACTCAGTAGCCAATGTTTCCAAAGCAATCTATCCGTTGGGAAGCTATGAGCGCATCCACTGTTTCTTTGACAATGACCGTGCAGGAATGGAAGCCATGCAGCAAATCTATAAGGAATACGGCAGGGACTTATACATCCGTGACGCTTCGCAGACATACAGCGGATGCAAGGACTTGAACGAATACTTACAGAAACAGACTGAAAGAAACAGGCAAGTTCAATCTGCAAAAGGGGTGCGCAGCCAACCACCGAAAAAGAAAAACGGCTTTCGGTTATAGCCCACTATAACTACACGCTTCGCTTTCGTAGTTGTGGGCTCTCCCGAGGGGATTAGGGCTTTGCCCTAATGACCCACTCAGGGCGTTTCTCCCCTAAGAACCCCGAGCAAAGAGTGCCCCTCTCTTTGCAATCTCCGCTTATGGGTTGCACCCCTAAGAACCCTGTGCGGTTATGAGCGGACAACAGAAGATTTCATCAACAATCCAAATCAAATTTTAAGAATATGGCAACAAAATCAAGCATACATATCAAACCCTGCAGAGTGACATCAAGCGGGGCTCATAACCGGAGAACTGCCGAGTACATGCGCAATATCGGCGAGTCCAGAATCTACATTGTACCCGAACTGACTTCCAATAACGAGCAGTGGATAAACCCGGGCTTCGGCAGTCCTGACCTGCAGGCGCACTATGACAGCATCAAACGGATGGTCAAGGAAAAGACCGGACGAGCGATGCAGGAAAAGGAGCGTGAGCGCAAGGGAAAGAATGGAAAGATTATAAAAGTGGCTGGATGTTCTCCAATCCGTGAGGGAGTATTGCTCATCAGACCAGATACAACACTGGCAGATGTACGAAAGTTTGGTGAGGAGTGCCAGAGACGCTGGGGTATTACACCGCTCCAAATCTTCCTGCATAAGGACGAGGGACACTGGCTTAGTGGACAACCCAAAACCGGGGATAGGGAGAGTTTCCAAGTCGGTGAAAAGTGGTTTAAGCCGAATTATCATGCCCATATCGTATTCGACTGGATGAACCACGACACGGGCAAGAGCCAAAAGCTCAATGATGACGATATGATGGAAATGCAGACTTTGGCATCTGACATCCTCTCCATGCAACGTGGGCAATCTAAATCCGAGACCGGAAAGGAACATTTGGAACGAAATGATTTCATCATTGAAAAGCAGAGAGCCGAACTGCAACGCATGGATGCTGCAAAACGGCACAAAGAAGAACAGATAGGTCTTGCTGAACAGGAACTGAAACAGGTGAAATCAGAAATACGCACTGACAAGCTAAAGAAAACAGCCACCAATGCAGCCACCGCCATAGCAAGCGGAGTTGGTTCTCTTTTCGGAAGTGGAAAGATGAAAGAGCTGGAGCGAACTAATGAAGATTTGCACCAAGAGATTGCCAAACGAGACAAAGGTATTGACACCCTCAAAATCCAAATGCAGGAAATGCAAGAGCGACATGGCAAACAGATACGCAATCTTCAGAGCATACACAACCAAGAACTTGAAGCCAAAGACAGGGAAATATCACGATTGAACACTCTGCTTGAAAAGGCATTCAAGTGGTTTCCGATGCTTAGAGAAATGTTGAGAATGGAAAAACTCTGCGCTGTCATTGGATTTACCAAAGATATGATAGATTGTCTTTTGACAAGGAAAGAAGCTATCCAATGTAATGGCAAGATTTATTCCGAGGAACATAGAAGAAAGTTTGAAATCAAAAACAACATCTTCAAGGTGGAGAAGAATCCGACCGATGATAGCAAACTTGTACTGACCATAAACAGGCAACCGATAAGCGAATGGTTCAAAGAGCAATGGGAGAAACTTCGGCAAGGTTTGCGACAACCAACGGAAGAACCAAGAAAAAGTAGAGGATTCAAGTTATAATAGAAAAAAAAGACAATATAAAAGCACTCTGATAGTTACGAAGTGCTTTTATATTGTATAAATTATATAATGTTTACCATTGAAGCTTCAAAGTAAACGCAACTTAAGGAATTGCCGAATTTTGTATTAATAAAGAATATACGACCTCTGATATATGCGCAACATATTGTGATGCTTGTGATTCATTACCCTTGAAATCCTTAACAAATATCGCTAAAGTATAGCAGACATTATTAGGCAGGCATATATAGGCAACATCATTGTGAGCTGCAAGAATACCATTTTCATTGACATAACCAGAACCCGTCTTATGTGCAATAGAAACCCTTTCTTTATCAAGAAGCGGAGCGACTATTCTATCTGTACCTGTCACACATTCTTTTAATGTATTCTTAATGAAACTTTGCTTCTCACCACTGACAATACTTTCGGTAAACAAACGGTTCATCAACATTGCGGCACCAAGAGGAGATGTATAATTAAAGTAAGCCCTATCGTGGTCAGCCGACATTTCCTCTTCTGTATAAGCTATCTGAAAACTTGAACGAGGAATAAGTGTGGCTATAAAACTGTCAGTTTGAGCAACATTGACCATATCTTTAAACATCAGATTGCTTGCATTATTATCACTTTGAGCAATAGTATAACGAAGTAAATCTCTCACGGTTAATGATATAACCAACTCGGAATAATCTTTCATCATAGGACTCCAAGTCTTTGAATCAAGTCTATTCCTATCTATCTTTACTAAGGTATCAAGTGAAATCCCTTTGTTATCAAAATCATTGCAAAGAGCTAATGCCTGATGAACCTTAAATACACTCATCATAGGATATACACTCTTATCATTAACTTTAACTGTATCTGTGTTATTAATAATAATTGCCACTCCAATTTCACCAGGACAAGCTGATACTATCCGAGAAATGCTATCAGTCAAAACATCTGTCAAAGGTGGATTTGTACTATTATTAGAAGTTGATTTAGAGAACAATAAAAAAACTAAAACTATGATACAAACTAAAGCTATACACAAAATTACAAGGCGTTTTCTTCTACTTTTTTTCATACTACGATTTTTAAACATTATATATTATCATGACAGACCCTGATTTATTATTTACTGCAAAGATACGAAATCTTACGGAAAATGAATTGGTTGTTTTTTTCGTTTGTTCTGTTTTTTATCAAATTATTTTCCGAGCGAATATGATTCGTCTTAAATAAAATAAAAACACCCAACTTTACATTCTTGGGTGTAAAATTGGGTGTTTGTTTTATAATTTGCTGATTTTCAGCGTTTATTGCGGAGAGAGAGGGATTCGAACCCCCGG
>JAXJXL010000148.1:0-1717 GCA_036307525.1 Faecalimonas sp. | reverse complement strand
GATTATCCCACTTGGCGGCATTGAATATAATTCTATATTAGAAATTTATTCCCACTCGCTTAATTCATTTTAATATTAAGCAGTAAAAATAACATTTTAAAGTGATGAATTGTTTGTAATATCGACCTTTTATAACGGCTATTTATTTATACGTGTTTTATACCGTCGAAACTTCACAAAGCACATAACGAATACCACTGTATATAACACCAAAACGCTGCCGATACACACAACATTAAGGTAGTCATGATTGCTAAGGTTGATAATAAACATTGGTACCAATGCTGCAAAGAATATAAGCAATAATGGCAGCATTCTGCCTTTCAATACACGTCTCATCATCTCAAGTCGCGATTCTTCATCGCAAAAAATTTCTTCCGCGGCACCGTCTGTTGCAACCGCTTTTCTAAAATAACTGTAGCCGCCATAATTCTGTATATACTCCCAACCGCAATCATCAAACATTTTCAGATATTCATCCTTATGTGAAAGTCCTTCTTTGTTATAGTCCAATTGATAAACAACATCTTGGGGAACACATTTCTCAAAAGAATACACGCCTAAACCTTTCACTTTGACAAACTTCCACCCGGACCGGTGCATATTTCGGAGATAATCCTGTTCCTTTTCATATTCAAATATTGTATACCATTTGAATTGCTTTTTAGTTTCCATTTCGCATTTCCTCCCTCATTATCTTATATAATCTTTCAACTCGGTTTATTTCAATATCCAATACTTCCAATCCCAAGTCAGTGATTTGATATATTTTTCTTTTATTCTCTTCTCGGACTAAGTAAATCACTTTGTCTTTTTCCATTTTTGACAAACTGCCGTACATTGTGCCGGGCGTAAGCTTAATGGCTCCGCCCGTCATTTTTTCAACCATTTGAACAATGCCGTAGCCATGATTCGGCTTTCGCAAACACAATAGGATGAAAAACGCAGTTTCTGTCATTGGAACATAAACTTTTTTGATATGTTGATCCATAACATCAACCTCCGTTAGATTCCAGTGCAATGTATCGCACTACGATATATATTATATCGCAGTGCGAAGTAAATGTCAATACTTTTACAAAAAAACATCAAACAAAACTGAAAAATAAATAGTATAGATCCTCAGTTTGTTGAAATTCAATAAACTCTACTATCATCAAAACAACCCCTCTCGAATGAACTAAGCGTTCAAACGAGAGGGGTTTCCTCTTGCTTGTTTTATTGTCGGGAACATAAGGACGTGTCTTTTATAACCTTCCATATCCTGTTATAACCTCTTATCTAAGCCATTTTCGCTTTTGCCGTTTTACCATAAGTTCTTATAACTTATTATAAATGCTGTTCTAAATGGCGTAAGTTTTGGCGTAAGTGGCGTAAGTTGCTAAAAAGGCGACAATTATCATTGCGCTTCTCAGCTATCAGCCTTAAACCTTACAATTTATATTTTACCATAAATACTACATCTGTCAAGAGCCATAAACGAACGAATTCTTTAGATAATAAGCCGTTTTTTGTGGTCACAGTGTTTCATTTGGCGTAAGTTTTGGCGTAAATGGCGTAAGGTATTATGATTAGTATGGTAATAGATATAAATGCAGGCAACCAAATGGCTGCCTGCTTGTTTTAGTTTATTTGATTTATACTGCTTTCTTTAAGTAGCTATCAAGGCTTTCAAATTCTTGTTTCTTCATTTCTTTGGTAGCGTCAGTGTAGATAT
>JAXJXL010000147.1:0-2504 GCA_036307525.1 Faecalimonas sp. | reverse complement strand
TCAGGGTGTCCAGGGTTCGAGCCCCTGATCGCGCACTAGGTGCTGAATCTTGCGAGGTTCAGTACTTTTTTTATCCCTAAAATCCTCGTTGGAAAGGAGCCGTTATGAAAAGATATAAACGCATTTTTACGATTGTATTAGATTCTCTGGGAATAGGAGAAATGGCGGATTCAAAGGATTACGGTGATGTCGGTGTGAATACATTGGGACACATTGCAGAATATACAGAAGATTTAAGTATTCCGAATTTGCAACAACTAGGAATTGCTAATTTATGTGAATTAAAAGGTGTACAAGCAGTAGAGAACCCACTTGGGAAATATGCAAAATTGAACGAAAAAAGCGTAGGCAAGGATACCATGACCGGACACTGGGAGATGATGGGTATTTATACAGACAAACCATTTCAGACCTTTACAGAAAATGGCTTTCCTAAGGAGCTGATTGACGAGCTCTCAAAACGCACGGGAAGAACAATTATTGGGAATAAGAGTGCCAGTGGTACGGAGATTTTAGAGGAGCTTGCAGAGGAGGAGATTGAAAAGGGACATTTGATTGTTTACACATCTGCTGATTCCGTGCTGCAGATTTGTGGAAATGAAGAGACAATGGGGCTTGAAACTCTATATAAGTACTGTGAGATTGCAAGAGAGCTGACCATGAAGGATGAATGGAAGGTGGGACGTGTAATCGCAAGACCTTATGTAGGCCGAAAAAAAGGCGAATTTAAAAGAACAGCAAACCGTCATGATTATGCAGTAAAGCCAAGTGGAAAGACAGTTTTAAATGCCTTGAAGGATGCAGGTATAGATGTAATTTCTGTGGGGAAAATCAATGATATTTTTGCTGGTGAAGGTATTACTAAGTCGAATAAATCAAAGTCCTCCGTACATGGAATGGAACAGACCGTAGAGATTGCAAAAGAAGATTTCACAGGACTTTGTTTTGTGAATCTAGTTGATTTTGACGCATTATGGGGACATCGAAGAGATGTTGCTGGATATGCCAGAGAAATCGAAAAGTTTGATGAAAAATTAGGTGAGTTGTTGCCACTTCTGGGAGATGAAGATTTGTTGATTCTCACAGCAGACCACGGAAACGACCCGACTTATACAGGTACAGACCATACAAGGGAGAAAGTGCCATTTATTGCTTGGTCGCCGTCTATGGAAGAGGGAGGCTTACTTCCGGAGCAAGACACATTTGCAGTAATAGGTGCAACGATTGCAAAGAATTTTAATGTGGATATGCCAGAGGGGTGTTTGGGAGTAGCACTGGAAGTCTGATTGTGATATAATAAATAATATTTTAAGAGTGTATTAGGGGAAGAATAATGGATGTAAAGAAGTTTATCGGTTGGTGTATAAAGGGAATTAAAGTGAAGCTTCGGAGAATGCCGAGGGAACACAAACGATTAGTTATATATGGAATCATTGCATTGTTCATTGGGGGAATGCTTGGAAACAGTGTTGGTCGAGCAAAGGAAGAAAAAAGGTCAGAAAAAAAGGTTGCCGAGGCGGTTGCTGAGGTGAAGGAAAAGGAAGACAGGAAATTAAAGGAAGTAGAAAAGCAACTGTACGATTTGAAGGAGCAAATGAACGAGGGAGAGACAAAACTTCCTTGGAACATGGTTCTTGTAAATGGCGAGCATCCGATGGAGGAGGGATATGTTCCACAACTTATGGAGTTAGAAGAAGGTCTAAGTGTAGATGCACGAATTGTAGATGCAGCGAAAGAAATGCTTGCCGATGCAAAAAAAGCAGGATTACACATTGATATTTGTTCTGCATATCGTTCTGTAGAAAGACAGGAGCAGGTATTTGGACAGTCCATGAAGGAGCGTGTCAAAGACGGTTTAAGTTATTGGGATGCTTTTAACGAGACCTCCCGTAATGTAGCAATTCCTGGGACAAGCGAGCATGCCCTGGGACTGGCATTGGATTTGATTTCGAATCAATATACAGAATTGGACGAGCGTCAGGAAACAACGGCTGAAGCAAAATGGCTGAAGGAAAATTGTCATAAATACGGATTTATTTTGCGGTATCCACCGGAGAAAACAAACATTACGGGGATTATTTATGAGCCGTGGCATTATCGTTACGTCGGAGTGGAAGATGCAACCAAAATTATGAAATTAGGAATTACATTGGAAGAGTATCTGCAGGATTATTATCAACCAGATGAAGCACAATAAGAAGTGGCTTGTTTTTGAAGGGATTAGATAGAATGAAATGGCAACAATTATTATCAGCAAAGCGGCCGCGCGAAGCAGTAGCAAAGCCAAAGCAAAAGGAAGATTTGCGAAGCGAGTTTGAAAAAGATTATCATAGAATTATAGGGAGTGCATCTTTCCGAAGATTGCAGGATAAAACGCAAGTTTTTCCATTGGATAAAAGTGATTTTATCAGAACGAGACTTACCCATTCCTTAGAGGTTTCTTCTTATGGAAAGTCCCTTGGACAAAATATTGGAGAATATATTTTAACCTATATTAAGGATCC
>JAXJXL010000146.1:0-3956 GCA_036307525.1 Faecalimonas sp. | reverse complement strand
AATCATTAATAAGTTGTAAGCGTTCTTCATAACTTAATTTTACTTTGTGTGGCATAGAAAAACTCCCTCCATAGATTTCAGTGATTTATTTCACTGTCCTCTATAGAGGGAGCATATCAATATGTCAAACCCTTGATTTAATGAATTTAGTCTTCAGTATGGAATTTCGTTTTACAAGTGGAATTTAACTTTTCATTCAACTCCTGTCTTTACACCCTACACCACCTTAAACATCTTCTGCGTCACCGCCTTCGTCTCCTTCCCTTTATCAACCTCCGCCTGTGCCTTTCTAAACTCCTCCATTCTTCTCAACTCTTCTTCAGCATCATCAAAGCTAATGTGCGTATATACATTCATCGTCACGCTTATATCCGAATGTCCCATTAGTACTGCAATGTTTTCGGATTCATCCCGGACTTTGCCATATTAGAACAATAAGTATGTCTACAAACATGTGGTGTGATATTTGACATCTGCACTCGGTAGATATCGTTATATCGCCCCACCATATTGTTGAATCGATGCTGCCAATGCATCGCCACAAGTGGATTGCCGTCGTTGTCGTAGAATAAGAGCCCTGTATATCCATCAATCACCTTCTCTGTCTTCGTTGGCTCTCTGTCCTCAATAATGGCTTGGAACATCATTGCCACATCTTCTGTTATCGGAATCTTTCTCTTTCCGGCTTCGGTCTTTGTGGTTTCGATGATGTATCGCATATCAACCGTTCTTTGCAACTGATGGTCAATATTCACCATTCTGTTCTCTAGATCAATATCTTTGAGCGTCAATCCACAAAACTCTGAAATACGCATTCCCGTATGAAAGAGAATGTACACCACCTCGTAATACTTGCAGTACACTACATCATCGTGAACGAACTTCAGGAACTTTCGCATCTGTTCTCGACTGACTGCCTCTCTCGTTACGCTGTCATTTACCACCACACCTGCCAGTTGAAATGAAAATGGATTCTTCACCAAAATGTCATCATCCACCGCCATCTGAAAGGCAGGTCTTAACACCCCTCGTATATTGTGAATGGAACTGAAACTCTTTCCATCTTCTTGTTGTAGTTTTATCAAAAACAACTTGGCATCGGATGTTTTCACAGTTCTGATTTTCTTCTGTCCAAAAGGCTCCTTTACAAGAACTCTCTGTACAGTCACATAACCTGCCTTGGTACCTTCTCTAACGCCTGTCTTGGTCTTCAAATATCTATCAACCAATTCGCAGACTGTCATTTGTCCATCAGCGATATTAAGTAGTCTCTCCAAATCTGCATTCACTTGCTTTTCCAATTCACGCAGCGACAAACAAGGTAGTTTCCCCGGTGGAAGTCTATCTGTTGGTTCTAACTTCCAATTATAGACAAAATGTGGTTTGCCATCGATATGATACTTGTATTGATATTTCCCATTTGCTCTGACACTCTCGCCAGAGCGTAAGATTCTGTTCTTCGAATCTCGTCTAGTTTTTCCTCTTCCTGCTTTTGCCATTTGCTAATTCCTCCTTTACCTCTGGATATCTAAATAAATATTGTTCGAAAGCAACACGGATAATGAGTATTCGCTCTTTATAAAATGCCAGGAAATCCCCACCATCCGTTTGCTTTAGAAATTTGTAAAATCTTGTTCTGCTAAAATTCAATAGCAGATTGCTTCTTCTGGATTCAAAATATCCTTTTCCCTCAAACTTGGCTTTGCCATTTACATCACTCCTTTCTGCCAAATGTAGCGTTACTGTATATTCCCTCTACTTTCAACAAATAGCAACTACTTTTGGCAGAGAAAAGCAATTATATTTCTGATGAATTAAGGATAAATTCTTCGAACTTTGGTCTGTTAATCATGAATCGGTTTCCGCAGATAACAGCTACATTTCCGAGGTTGTCCTCTGCAATTCTTCTCAGCTTCTTCGTACCGATATTAAAATAAAATGCTGCCTCTTTAATCGTAAGCATATACTTGTCTTTTAACATATCCGTCTTATTTTCATTTAGTTCAACGTTCATTACATGCATTCTTCTCATCTCCTTTCTTGCGTGTAGGGGGTAGGGGGATAAAATCTCTACACCTTTGCCCCTGGGGAACGGTGCGGGGATCACACGCACATTTTTCAAAAATCAAACGGGGTATTAACCCTTTTTCATTTGTTTTGTATTCGGGGCAGTTTGTGGCAAGTATTTATGGTAATTCTCTATATAAGTGTAATATTAGAAATAACCAAAATTTCTTGCCACGTGTTGCCCCGCTACTACAGGAACTCTTCTTCCACATCCTTTAGTCGATACCCAAGTAACAGTGTGGTCTTTTCTCCACCCGTCTGTGGACGTCTTCTTACCACATTTCCAAACTTGCGTAATTCCTGGTTGAAGTTTCTGCTGTTTTCTGCATAACATCCATTGTTTGCACACCACTGTTTGCAATGTTCATACACACTGGATGTTCTGACTTCCATATTTGCGTCAGCAATTAATCTATCTTCTGCAAACTGTGCTATCTTATCACTTTCGTGGTAATAGGCAGCAGTTGCGTCTATGACAGACTGTGGCTTAGATAGTCCCTCTTTTCCAAGTAAGTAATAGCCTTCAATTAGCCAGTTAAGAATGGCACTTTGTACTTCGTCTTTTGCAAACTCTGCTTTCAACGTTTTGTCCTGTTCCCACTCTTCAAAATGTCGGTCAAATGGTACAATCACAACTCGTCCACTTGTAAAAAGTGTCATATCCGTAACTACAGGCAAATAGTTTGTATTTACATACAACTTGAACTGTGGTTTGAAATCAAAGCTGTTCTCATGAAGGAAACGAGCATTTAATGTATCATTTCCTGTCATACTCTTGACTTGTGCAGCATCTAGTAACAATCCACGACTTGGTTCGGATATGTTTGCAAAACGAATACCTGCAAGTCTGGCAACATCCTCCGATGGACCGGAACTATTGTTGTTAGATTTCTGTGCAATGGTTTCTGCGCGAACTGCTCTTCCATAATCGCCCATTACAGAAAGTACGCTCTCCATAAGTGTCCCTTTTCCGTTACGAGTCGTCTCACCATAAAGGAAAAACATACACTCGTATCGCGTATCACCACTGACACCATATCCCAATGCCTTTTGCAGAAATTTTGCTTTTTCCTTATCACTACTTGTAATCTCATCAATAAATGTTTCAAAGCGTTCACTTTGTGCTGTTGACTCATAGTTTACAGGTGCAAGTTTCGTGATATAGTCTTCTGCACTATGTTCACGGAACTTTTTGGTCTTCAAGTCCAGTGTTCCATTTATACAATTGAACAAATATCGATTTACATCAAACTGTTCCATTGATATCGGATACACACTCTGCGCTTCTTTTAGATATGTTTCTCGATTTCTTCTATGCTGCCATTTCTTGCAACAATCTAGTAAAAGACCTCGAACCTCCTCATCCTGAATGGTTGTGGTATAAATCATAAGAGCATCTACTAAGTCCTTGGCAAGTTCCATTACCTTCACGGCTCCAATATCCGGTTTCCAACGAATGCCGTCGTGGATGTACCACTTTTTACGCTCCGGCACATATCTTGCAATGTCCTTGAATACGTCTGCAAATAATCTGCCATTTCCTAAGTCAAAGTTTTTGTAGCGTTTATTGGAACCGAGCTTTAATTCTTCTAGGCGAGTAACCAAATCGTTAAAATCCAGTTCTGACAAACTCATTCCTGTCGGGGAATAGAACTCCGAGCAATTTGCTATGGCATTTTCTATAGTAATGGCTCCATAGGTATCACGTCCTCGCTTCTCTTCCCATTTGTCACGCATAAGTCCAGACTGTCGAAATAATCTGTCCATCTGCTCTACGTCTCCACCACACCAAAATGCAAGCATTTGCACCAATGTCATATCTGCTTCGCTATGAGATTTTCCTTCGGGAATTTCTCCTTCCCATAAAGGTTTAAACTTCTCTGTTTGTT
>JAXJXL010000145.1:0-9393 GCA_036307525.1 Faecalimonas sp. | reverse complement strand
GGCTATGTGCGTGTGCGCGTGGATGGCAATCTCTATGAATTGACCGAAGAAATTCCTTTGGATAAGAATATCAAACATAATATTGAAATTATTGTGGACAGACTTGTGGTACGCCAGGGTATTGAAAAACGTATGACTGATTCCATTGAAAATGTTTTGGAGCTTGCAGAGGGACTCTTAGTAGTGGATGTGATTGGTGGGGAACCGCTTCAATTTAGCCAGAGCTTTTCCTGTCCGGACTGCAATATCAGTATTGAAGAGATAGAACCAAGAACATTTTCATTTAATAATCCGTTTGGAGCATGCCCGGTTTGCTTTGGCTTGGGTTATAAAATGGAGTTTGATATCGACCTTATGATTCCGGACCAGAGCCTTAGCATCGATGAGGGCGCCATTGTTGTGATGGGATGGCAATCCAGTACCGATGAAAAAAGTTTTACAAGAGCCATATTAAATGCATTAAGCAAGGAATATAACTTCTCTTTAAGCACGCCATTTCAAGAATATCCGGAAGAAATTAAAAACATCCTGATTCATGGTACGAACGGGAAATCTGTAAAGGTACATTATATTGGACAGCGTGGAGAAGGATATTATGATATTGCTTTTGATGGTCTGATTCGCAGTGTGGAACGTCGTTACCGAGAAACAGCATCTGAGACTATGAAGGCCGAATACGAGTCCTTTATGCGAATCACGCCGTGCCATGAGTGTGGCGGACAACGTTTGAAGCAGAGTGCGCTTGCGGTAACTGTGGGTGGGAAGAATATTTCCGAGATTACAAGTTTTTCTATAGAGAAACTTGTAGAATTCTTAGATGAATTGCAGCTGACCAAAACGCAGGAATTAATCGGGGAGCAGATTTTAAAAGAAATCAAAGCCCGTCTGCGTTTCTTGATGAATGTAGGCTTGGATTACTTGACATTGTCCCGTGCAACAGGCAGTTTGTCCGGTGGAGAAGCTCAGCGAATTCGACTGGCTACCCAGATTGGTTCCGGTTTGGTGGGCGTGGCATATATTTTGGACGAGCCAAGTATTGGTCTTCACCAAAGAGATAATGATAAACTTTTAAGCACCCTGAAGCATTTGAGAGATTTGGGAAATACCTTGCTTGTAGTAGAGCATGACGAAGATACCATGCTGGAAGCGGACTATATCGTAGATATTGGTCCTGGCGCAGGAGAGCATGGCGGAGAAGTGGTTGTAGCAGGAACTGCAGAAGAGATTATGGCTTGTGAGAAATCCATCACAGGTGCTTATCTAAGTAAAAAACTGCAGATTCCAGTGCCGGAGGCTCGTAAGGAGCCAAAAGGATGGCTCACTGTTCGCGGGGCTGCAGAAAACAATTTGAAGGATATTGATGTGGAGATTCCATTGGGAGTGATGACCTGTGTGACAGGCGTATCCGGCTCAGGTAAAAGCTCTCTTGTGAATGAAATCTTATATAAGTCACTTGCCAAGAAGCTGAATCGGGCAAGAACCATTCCGGGAAAGCATAAAGGTATCGAAGGTGTGGAACAATTAGATAAGGTGATTAACATTGACCAATCCCCAATTGGAAGAACACCAAGGTCAAACCCTGCTACGTATACGGGCGTGTTTGACATGATTCGTGACTTGTTTGCCGCAACACCGGATGCGAAGGCAAAAGGCTATAAAAAAGGAAGATTTAGTTTCAATGTAAAGGGCGGTCGGTGTGAAGCATGCTCCGGCGATGGTATTTTAAAGATTGAAATGCATTTCCTTCCGGATGTGTACGTGCCTTGTGAGGTCTGTGGCGGCAAACGATATAACCGAGAAACGCTGGAAGTGAAGTACAAGGGCAAGAGCATTTATGACGTGCTGAACATGACAGTGGAAGAAGCCTTGAGTTTCTTTGAAAATGTGCCAAGTATTCGAAGAAAGATAGAAACCTTATATGATGTGGGACTTTCCTACATTCGTCTGGGACAGCCATCCACCACTTTGTCAGGGGGAGAAGCCCAGCGTATTAAGCTGGCAACAGAACTTAGCAGAAGAAGTACGGGCAAAACCATCTATATCCTGGATGAACCGACAACCGGACTTCATTTCGCAGATGTGCACAAGCTGACGGAGATTTTGGGACGACTGACACAAGATGGCAATACGGTCGTTGTTATTGAACACAACCTGGATGTAATAAAAACAGCAGACTATATTATCGATATTGGACCGGAAGGTGGCGACAAAGGTGGAACTGTGATTGCAAAAGGAACGCCGGAAGAGGTTGCTGAGAATCCGATATCTTATACAGGACACTATATTAAGCGCGAGCTGACTCTTAAGAAAAGTGAAAAAATATAAAAAACTCTTTCCATTTATTAGAAATTCAATTATAATGTTATAGACATTAGACTAGCGAACGAAAGATAATAGAATAGATAAGAGTAGTGAAAGGAGAAATCAGATGTCAGTTACAGATATCGGAATCGATTTAGGAACCGCCAGTGTGTTGGTGTATGTAAAAGGAAAAGGTGTTGTTTTGAAAGAGCCTTCAGTTGTTGCATTTGACAGAGATACGAATGAAATCAAAGCAATTGGGGAAGATGCACGATTGATGCTTGGAAGAACTCCAGGAAACATCGTTGCAATCAGACCTTTAAGACAAGGTGTTATTTCAGATTATACGGTTACAGAAAAGATGATTAAATATTTCGTACAGAAGGCTGTAGGAATCCGTCTGTTCAAGAAACCACGCATTAGTATCTGTGTACCAAGTGGTGTAACAGAAGTAGAAAAGAAGGCAGTTACAGAAGCAGGATTTGCAGCAGGTGCAAGAGACGTGCATTTGATTGAAGAGCCAGTAGCAGCTGCAATTGGTGCAGGTATCGATATTGCAAAACCATGCGGAAATATGATTGTAGATATCGGTGGCGGTACAACAGACGTTGCGGTTATTTCCCTTGGAGGTACAGTAGTCAACACCTCTCTCAAGGTTGCAGGTGATGATTTTGACGAGGCAATTGTGCGTTATATGCGTAAAAAACACAATCTCCTGATTGGTGAGCGTACGGCAGAGGACATCAAGATTAAGATTGGTACAACCTATCCATTGGTAGAAGATATGGCTATGGAAGTACGTGGACGTAATCTGGTAACAGGTCTTCCAAAAACAGTTACGGTTACTTCTTCAGAAACAGAAGAAGCGCTTCGCGAGACAACCGCACAGATTGTAGAAGCAGTAATTGCAGTATTGGAGAGAACTCCACCGGAGTTATCGGCAGATATTTTGGACCGAGGCATTGTGCTTACAGGTGGCGGTGCATTACTTCGCGGTTTGGAAGAATTGATTGAAGAAAAGACCGGAATTAATACAATGACGGCAGAAGATCCAATGAAGGTTGTTGCCATTGGAACAGGTCAATTTGTAGAATTCATGGGTAAATAGGTATGTAGGGGCTGTCTTTAAAAAGTAGCCCCTTTTTTGCACATGACAGTTAGATTTTTATTTTAAGGAGGGAATGTTTTGGAGACAGTAAAGGGATATGTAGACCACATTGTGTTTCGAAATGAAGATAATGGCTATACCGTATTCCATTTGACAAATGAAGATGGCGAATTAACCTGTGTCGGAACATTTCCGTACATCGGGGAAGGTGAACTACTGCAGGTTTCCGGAGAATACATAACGCACAATGTATATGGTACGCAGCTACAGGTGTCAGAGCATGAGATGTTAGAGCCGGAAGATTTGATTTCTATCGAGCGATACTTGGGCTCCGGAGCTATCAAGGGCTTGGGCGCTGTGTTAGCCGGCAGAATTGTCCGAAGATTCAAAGGGGATACCTTTCGAATTATAGAGGAAGAGCCGGAAAGACTGGCGGAAGTCAACGGAATCAGTGAGCGTAAGGCTCGAGAAATTGCTGTCCAGGTCTATGAAAAGAAGGACATGCGAAAGGCCATGATTTATTTGCAAAAATATGGAATCACCTTGGCTCTTGCGGCAAAGATTTACACACATTATGGGCAGCAGGTGTATCGTGTGATGGAAGAGAATCCGTATCAGATTGCGGACCATGTTCCAGGTGTAGGATTTAAAACCGCAGATGAGATTGCAAGGAGAATTGGTATTCACACGGATTCGGATTATCGGATACGCAGTGGTATTTTCTACGTGCTTTTGCAGGCATCTGCAGATGGACACATCTATTTGCCAGAGGCGGAGGTGCTTCGCAGAACGAAAGAACTTTTGGAAATAGAACTAGGGGACCTTTCCAAGTATTTGATGGATTTGGCAATTGAGAGAAAGATTGTTGTAAAAGAAACGGATGAGGAAAAACGAATCTACTCCGCCCAGTACTATTACATGGAGTTAAATACAGCAAAAATGCTTCATGATTTAAATGTAAAGCACGAGCTTGCAGATGTGGTAATTGAAAAGCGTCTGAATCAGATAGAGCAAAATGCCGATTTGGAGTTAGACGAGATGCAAAAGCAGGCGGTCATTGCTGCGGTACGAAATGGGGTGTTCATATTAACCGGAGGTCCAGGAACAGGCAAGAGTGCGACAAGTTCAGCAATCAAATAAACAAAGTTGCTGCACTAATGAACCCCTGTTCGTTAGTGAACTGTTAATCTGAGATGAGGATTGATAGGGTAACGCCTTGAAACTCACCACTAATACTTCGGCATGCGGGATATGGTAACATGCCCGTATGAAGCCCGAGGAAGTCGGCAGAAAATCACCCAAGTGGAAGAAACTTATAAAGTATCATTGGTACAAAAGTGTCTAGGGACCGCCCGTGAGAAACATAAGGAGTATAAAACAAAGGAAAAGTGAGTCAATAACTCATGTGGTTGATATGCCGGGTGTCTATAAATGGCTATGGTTAGAATGTATTCGAAATACTGACGAACTTCCGAATGTAAGTCTCGTAAAGGTCAGACAAGAGTCGAATGGGCTCGGAATAAGTTGTATGTCAGAGGGTGGATTGAATTTTTGCTAGGTCCAACCTTAATCGTTACAGGCGATTGTGATATACCGGGGCAGAGGAAGAACCTAAGGTCATATGGTAAAAGATAGGATTAATGGAACTTGGAATCATCCAACCTTGTAATAACAAGGTAGTAGAAGCGAAAGCACTGAAGTGTATAAGTTATACGCAATGGATGATAAGCGATGGTATTACTGATGATACTCCTTGTAATGAGGAGAGTAGGGATGACCATTAGTCATAGTAGGAGGTAGCGTAAACTCGTAGGAAATGAAAGAAAAATTGCGAGTAAGAAAAATAAACTTCGTAAACTTAAGAGAAAATCTCTTAGAAAAACGAGGTGAATAAGTATAGTAAAAAGAAATTTTACTAGGAAAGAAAAGTCTGCATATTATTCACAATGTATGCAGATGTATAAAGGTCTATATGAGTTAACTAAAAAGCAAGTGGAAACACAAGGATATGCATCACACAAAAGTCTAATTTACAAAATATGTTCAACAAAGAACATTGTAAATGCAATGCGAAGTATATCTAAGAATACTGGAGGAAAAACACCAGGGGTGGATGGTACCACTATTAAAGACATCAAAAAGTACAACAATAGGGAAATGGTGGAAAAAATACAAAATAAACTTTTGGGTGGAAATTATCAGCCTAAGAGAATAAGAAGAGTATATATACCTAAACCAAATGGGAAAATGAGACCACTAGGTATACCAGCAATGGAAGACAGAATAATCCAACAAGCAATCAAACAAGTCTTGGAGCCAATTGCAGAAGCACAGTTTTCGAGAGTCAGTTCGGGATTTAGACCAGGAAGGTCAGCCCATAATTCGATGGCTCAAGTAGATAATATGATACAAATGTCTAAAATGAGTTGGTGTGTTAAATGTGATATCAAGGGGTTCTTTGACAACGTAGACCACAATAGGTTAATTAAAGCCATGTGGAGTATCGGAATCAGAGATAAAAAGGTAATTAGTATAATAAAGACCATTCTTAAAACAGAAATTGTTGACATGGATGGAACGATTGTTAAACCTGAAAAAGGAACACCGCAAGGTGGAGTCATAAGTCCTTTATTGGCTAACATCTACCTCAATGTATTAGACAAATGGATAGAATCACAATGGACACACTTTGAAACAAGACACACGTATTATTCTGACAAGAGGGAAAAAGACTATCAAAGACCTAACCAAAACAAAAAGTATAGAGCATTAAGAAGCAATTCTAAAATGAAAGAAATGTATATTATAAGATATGCAGATGATATCTTGATATTCACTAATAGTGAAGAAAATGCAAACAAGATTAAGGAAGCAACAGTGTTATGGTTAGAACAAAACTTAAAGTTGGAATGCAGTCCAGAAAAGACAAAAATAATAGACCTAAATAATGAGTTTGCAGAATTTTTGGGATTTGAATTTAAAATCTCAAGAAGAGTCAAATTGACTTCAAAAGGAAGTAAAAAATATATAATTGATTCACATGTTTCTAAAGATGCATTGATGAATGCTAAAAAGAAACTATACAAACAAATTGATTATATAGCAACTGCTGGAGATAACATCACATTTCATAAAGCCATACAAATATATAATTCAATGGTAATGGGAATGCATAATTATTATTGTGTTGCCCACAAGGTAAATAATGACTTTCATAGAATTGGATGGGATATACAAAAAAGACTCTATAATAGAGTTCTAAAGGATTACCCAAAAATGAATGAGAGACCACAATATTATAAGCCTTGTTATCAAGCGATTGTAGACAAATATGGAAGTTCAAAAGAACTTAAATGGTGTAATGGAATACCGGTGGTACCAGTAAGATATGTCCAATTTAAGGCTCCAATGAGTTTCAATGAGGGTAATAACATATACGAAGAGGAAATGGATGAAAGTATTATTAATCTAAACAATTTAGCAAGAATTATTGAATACTTTTCAAGTGACGTGCATAATGCAAGAGACACAGTTGAACTTTATGAAAATAAAGTAAGTAGATTGGTAAGTCAAAAAGCAAAATGTTATGTTACTAACCTACCTTTGAAGTATGGGGAAATAGCCACACATCATATTAAGCCAAAATGCAGAGGTGGAACAGATGAGTATGAAAACATTGTGATAATACAAGATGTTGTACATGATATTCTACACAACTACCCATCAATAAATGAGGCAATTGAAATGATGAAAAAACAATACAGTTGGAGCAAGAAAATAGAAAAGAAGTTTATTGACTTACACAAAAAGATACATTTTTAAGGCAATGCAGTGAATTAAACCTCAGTTGTTAACTAAGCCAAACAAAACATAGGAGTGAAATGCTACTTCCTACTATGATGGCACGCCGTGTGCGGGGAAACTCGCATGCACGGTGTAGAGCGGGGGAAAACCTGGAGATGACATCAAAGGGTTACCTATCGCTATCTACCACTATTAATGCCATGATTCACTTCTTTGAAAGTGAGGGAATGGATATTTATCTGGCTGCGCCAACCGGACGTGCGGCAAAACGAATGACGGAAGCCACGGGTTATGAGGCGAGAACCATACATCGTATGCTAGAACTTGGTTATGTGCCAGAAGGTGACGACAACCGCATGCATTACGGCAGGAATGAGGAGAACCCGTTAGAGGCGGACGTGATTATTATTGATGAGATGTCCATGGTGGACCTACCTTTAATGAATGTACTACTGCGAGCTATCGTAGTCGGTACGAAATTAATTCTTGTAGGCGATAAGGACCAGCTACCATCTGTTGGTCCGGGAAGCGTATTGAAGGATTTAATTGAGTCCCATTGTTTTCCGGTTGTTACATTGAATAAGATTTTCAGGCAGGCCAAAGAGAGCGATATTGTTGTAAATGCTCATAAGATTAACCGCGGGGAAGAGGTAATCTTAGATAACAAAAGCAAGGACTTCTTCTTTCTGAAACGAAATGATGCGAATACCATTATTAGTGTGGTGCTCACGCTCATTCAAAAGAAATTGCCAAAGTATGTGGATGCGGACCCGTTTGACATTCAAGTTTTGACGCCAATGCGCAAGGGAATGTTAGGGGTAGAACGCTTAAATACCATTATGCAGCAATATTTGAATCCACCAGACCCGAAAAAAGCCGAAAAAGAATACGGGGACAAGGTGTTCCGCGTGGGCGATAAGGTCATGCAGATAAAGAATAATTATCAGCTGGAGTGGGAAATAGCCACAAAGTATGGCTTGGTGGTTGACAGCGGCGTAGGCGTTTTCAATGGAGATATTGGACGCATCACAGAAATCAACAACTATACAGAAACGCTGGAGGTTGAGTTTGAGGAAAAGAAAAGGGTGAAATATTCCTTCGAATTACTGGAAGAGTTGGAGCTGGCATATGCAGTCACTATTCATAAATCACAGGGAAGTGAATATCCGGCAGTGGTGATTCCTCTTTTACAGGGACCGCGTCAGCTATATCACCGTAATCTGATTTATACGGCTGTAACAAGGGCCAGAAAATGTGTAACGCTGGTAGGGAGCGATGTCACATTTCAGGAAATGATTTGCAACGTCAATGAACAGAATCGATATACGAGTTTGGCAGAGCAAATCGTAGAATTGCTATAGAGAGTCTAATTCAACTATGAATTTACTTGAGAAATGTTTGGGGATGTTATATCCCCAAACATGTTGTTTTTGTGGAAAAGTGAGCACAGAACCCATTTGCAAGGAATGCAAGGGTGAAATTACATATATCGAGGAACCCATTTGCAAAAAATGTGGGAAACCAATTCGATACGAGGAGAACGAATATTGTAGCGATTGTGCGCGTCATGAGTTTTACTATGAACAGGGCCGAAGCGTCTGGCTTCATACAGGAAAGGTTCGCTGGTCCATTTACCAATTCAAATATTATAATCGAAGAATTTACGGAAAATTCTATGCGCAGGAGCTTTTTCGCCTGCATAGTCAGTGGATTAAAAGTAAAGGGATTGATGTCATTATTCCGATTCCGCTACATAGAAAAAAGCAAAGGATACGAGGGTATAACCAGTCCGAGCTTGTGGCACGGCATCTGGGCAGACTGTTGGACATTCCAGTCAACGAAAGGGCTGTTGTTCGTGTGAGAAATACAAAGCCCCAAAAAGAGTTGAGTCATAAGGAAAGGCGGAAAAACCTGCTGGATGCATTTCAGATTACCAAATACTGGGAAGGCGAGAAAAATGTGCTTTTGATTGACGACATTTACACAACCGGAAATACCATAGATTCGGTTGCGAAGTTACTGCGGGAAAAAGGTGTGAATAAAGTGTGGTTTTTGACCATAAGTATTGGACAAGGTTTCTAGAAACCTGACTTTTGCAGGAAAATAAGTATAAAACACCCGTCAAGCCTAATAAATACAAGGTCTGGCGGGTTTGTCATTTTGTCAGATTTTCATGGTGT
>JAXJXL010000144.1:0-1556 GCA_036307525.1 Faecalimonas sp. | reverse complement strand
TGGCACCAAGGTGTCTGCTATCAGTTGTAAGCTCGTTTATGGTGGCTGATACAGAGTGGTATAATGCATCATATAATACCTGCTGGTTGCTATATATGAGTGGATTTAATTCCTGTGGAACAGTAAATACCACATGAAAATATGGAGCATCCAGAACATCTTCGCGACGCTTATCCATCCATTTTTCTTTCGGAAGAGCCTGGCACATAGGACAGCATCTGTTACGGCAGGAATTATAATGAATCTCCGGCTGACCGCAATCTTCGCATATGCTGACATTGGCGCCGTAAGCTCCGGTTTTACAGTTAATAATGCAATGAGCAACCTTAGCCTGTTGCGACGAAGGTGTATATTTGTCCAGATATTTTGGGTAAAAACGATGAAATATATCCTGTACAGTTGGTTTATCCATGGATATCACCTGCTTCCCTGTCAAAAGGACTGGTGATGCCAAGAACCGTTTTATTGCTTAAATGAAGGTAGACCTCAGTGGATTTTGGGTCACGATGTCCAAGGAGTGTCTGGATATATCGAAACTCTACACCATTTTCTAACAAATGCGTCGCAAAAGCATGGCGCAAAGTATGTGGTGAGATATGTTTTGTAAAGCCAGCTTTTTTACATGTGTTTCTAAGGTACTGTTGAACCGCAGACTGGGTAATGCGGTTATGTGGCTTGTTTTTCTGAACAAATAAAGCGTCCATAGGTTTATTATAGGCAAACCAGTATTCTGTCAGGATATCCAACGATTTCTGAGAAAGTATGGTATACCTGTCAATACGAGATTTTGATTTCCGTACATGAACCGTCATATTTGTTCTGGAAATATCACAATAATCTAAGTATACGGCTTCCGAAACGCGAAGACCGGAACCATACAACAAGGAAAATATTGCTTTGTATTTGATATCATCCACATATTCAAGCAGGTAATTAATTTCCTCCAAGGACAGAATGGTTGGAAGATGATAGTCCTCTTTCATACGTGGAATGAGATCATCATCCCAAGGTTTATGTAAAACTCTGCGGAAAAAGAAATGAATGGCAGAATTATAGTGATTAAGTGTTGTGGCTGCAATGGTTTCCTGTTTGAAAAGAAGGAAATCTCTTACGTCCTGAGCTGAAATATCCTGAGGATCTTTTCCTGTATATTCAAGGAAACGTAGTATAAAATCTGTATAAGTTTTGATTGAACTATCTGCAAGATTGCGAAGCTTTGCTTCAATATGTAATTGTTTAATATATTCTTCGTACATAAATGACCTCCGTAAAATAAATGAAATGTTAATTGTTCCATAATCTCTACGGTGGTGCATTAGCAAAATAAAACTGCTTGTGTAAGCAGCCTAAAAGTGGTATTCTTTTCATAGGCAGTTGGTCGGGACTAAGCCCGTTGTTTGATATTTGTTATTGGTCGTACTTTAACAATACTATCTTGGGACAATCCTGTCACTGCCTTTTTTAGAAAAAGTTGAAAAAAATTGCGTCACAGCCTTGGCAGGCCATCGCGCAGCGATTTTGTTCAATTTGAAGTTGTAGAATTGGAGGTATATAGT
>JAXJXL010000143.1:0-9584 GCA_036307525.1 Faecalimonas sp. | reverse complement strand
GTTATCGCTTACGAACCAATCTGGGCAATCGGAACAGGTAAAGTAGCTACAACAGAACAAGCTCAAGAAGTTTGTGCAGCTATCCGTGCTTGTATCGGAGAAATCTATGATGAAGCAACAGCAGAAGCAATCCGTATCCAATACGGCGGATCTGTTTCAGCAGCTAGTGCTCCAGAATTATTTGCTCAACCAGACATCGACGGTGGTCTTGTTGGTGGTGCAGCATTGAAGCCAGATTTTGGTAAGATTGTAAATTACAAGTAATTGTACAATATAAAAGCATACAAAACATGACAACAGGCTATTTAATTTGGTGATTATCACTACTTAAATAGCCTTTTTGTTTGAAAAATGGTATACTTCATTTATCAATCATAAGAGGTGACAATATGATTCAAGACCTACATTCTCATACTTATTATTCATTCTGTGGTGGCGACAAACCGGAACAGATCGTGGAAGCCGCCATAGCAGGCGGAATCGAACTATTTGGCATTACAGACCATCATTATGGAATTGGTAATGCGAGAACCAATGTGTTTTCCTATAGTGGGGAAGAAATACCGGAGGACTATGAGCGGACTTTGGTGCGTTATTATGACCATATGAATTTGATTAAGGAAAAATATGCGAATCAAATTCGCATCCTGCGAGGGATAGAAGTGGCAACGGTGCGACAGGGACGAATTGCCTTGCCCGAAGGTGCAGACATTTCGTTCTTTGATTATTGCCTAGTGGAACATTTGGATCAGGTAGAACATTCCATTGCAAACGGCGATTTATTTTCCTTTGCAAAACGCTGTGGATGTCCCGTGGGAATTGCTCATACAGATATGTTTGCATTTATAGACAGACTGGGTGAAAAACCGGAAGAGTATTTTAAACAAATGGCAAAGGAACATATTTTTTGGGAAATGAATGTAAGTTATGACAGCATTCATAACTATAGAGAACATCCTTATGTGCTTCGTTTTTTTGAGGATGAAAAACAGCAAGAAATTGTGCGCAATTCAGGTGTACGTTTAAGTGTCGGTTTTGATGGGCATAGAGTGGAGGATTATTTGCCGGAGCGAGTAGCCTCATATTGCAAAAAGCTTACAGACATGGGAATAAAATTAGCATTTGAAGATTAACACAGCTCAAATAGAATGAGGCGTGTAAGTGCATCTGCATTTAAACTTTGATAACAAGAATTGTGTCTTGCAACTCCAACTAAAATCATGTAAAATGTATTGGGTGAATTACGAAAAGAATATTTTAAGGATAAAAAGGAGAAGAAGAAATGAGTAAAAAACCAACCGTATTAATGATTCTCGATGGTTATGGATTAAACGACAAGTGTGAAGCTAATGCAGTATGCGAAGCAAAGACACCTGTGATGGATAAATTGATGGCTGAATGTCCATTTGTACATGGTAATGCAAGTGGTATGTCAGTAGGACTTCCGGACGGACAAATGGGTAACTCGGAAGTAGGACACTTGAATATGGGCGCAGGACGCATTGTATATCAAGACTTGACAAAGATTACAAAATCAATTCAAGATGGTGATTTCTTTGAAAATGAAGCTTTATTAGCTGCCTGTAAAAATGTAAAAGAAAACGATTCGGCTCTTCATATGTTTGGTTTAGTATCAGACGGAGGAGTTCACAGCCATAACACACATATTTATGGACTTTTAGAACTTGCAAAAAGACAAGGTATCGAAAAAGTATATGTACACTGTTTCTTAGACGGACGTGACACACCGCCTGCATCAGGAAAAGATTTTGTTCAGGAATTAGTTGATAAAATGGCTGAAATCGGTGTAGGTGAAGTTGCAACAGTTATGGGACGTTACTACGCTATGGACCGTGACAACCGTTGGGACCGTGTGGAATTAGCATACAACGCAATGGTAAAAGGTGAAGGCGAGACAGGCTGCTGTGGACCATGTGCAATTCAAGAGTCTTATGATAACGATAAGACAGATGAATTTGTTCTTCCAACAGTGATTATGAAAGACGGCAAACCAGTTGCTACGATTAAAGACAATGACTCTATCATTTTCTTTAACTTCAGACCTGACAGAGCAAGAGAAATTACAAGAGTTTTCTGCGATGACGAATTTACAGGATTTGACAGAGGCGAAAGAGTAAAGACAACTTATGTATGCTTTACAGAATACGATGTTACTATCGAAAATAAAGACGTTGCATTCCGCAAAACTGAAATTACCAATACATTTGGTGAATTCTTAGCAGCAAACGGACTCAAGCAGGCAAGAATCGCTGAGACAGAAAAATACGCTCACGTAACCTTCTTCTTCAACGGTGGCGTAGAGGAACCAAACGAAGGTGAAGACAGAATCCTTGTAAAATCACCAAAGGTTGCAACCTACGATTTACAACCGGAGATGAGCGCATACGAAGTGTGTGACAAATTAGTAGATGCAATCAAATCTGACAAATATGATGTGATTATCATCAACTTTGCAAACCCGGATATGGTTGGACATACTGGTGTGGAAGAGGCTGCAATCAAAGCAGTGGAAGCAGTTGATGAGTGTGTGGGAAGAGCAGTTGATGCTGTGAAAGAAGTAAATGGTCAGATGTTCATCTGTGCAGACCATGGAAATGCAGAACAACTCTTAGACTACGAAACAGGTGCTCCATTTACAGCACATACAACAAATCCGGTGCCATTTATCTTAGTAAATGCAGACCCTGCATATACACTTAGAGAAGGCGGATGTTTGGCAGACATTGCTCCAACTTTAATCGAATTAATGGGAATGGAACAGCCAAAAGAAATGTCAGGTACATCTCTGTTGGTGAAATAAGAAGTATATTGAAATCCTTGGAGTTTAGGACTCCAAGGGTTTTTTGTGGGTGGCAACAAACACGGAAATGACTGATGCAGTAGAGCAGGAAAAGGAAAACAGACAAATGAAAGCAGTGAAATTATTTATAAAACAGAATACAGTTACCTGCATTGCGTTTTTGGCAGCGGTCTTTACGTGCATCATTGTGCCGCCTGATAAGGAATATCTCGACTATTTTGATCTGAAGACTTTAACTTGTTTGTTCTGCGTGCTTGCAGTGGTGTGTGCGCTTAAGAATGTGAACTTTTTTTATATGCTGGCACGTAAGATTGTACAATTATTCAGAAATGCAAGGATGAGTGTGCTGGCATTGGTATATATTACATTTATAGGTTCTATGCTGATTGCAAACGATATGGCACTGATGACTTTTTTGCCATTAGGGTACTTAGTAGTAAAAAAGACTGGTCAGGAAAAATATATGGCATTTACGTTTGTTATGCAGAACATTGCGGCAAATCTTGGTGGCATGCTGACGCCGTTTGGCAATCCGCAAAATTTGTATTTGTACACGAAGTTCCAGATTCCAAATCTAGAGTTTATGAAAATTATGGCTCCGCCGTTTGTAATAGCAGTATTGCTTATTACCATTTGCTGTATTGCATTTGTGAAACCGGAACCGTTGGAGTTAGACGACAAACAATTTGTGGTTGAACCTGTAAAAACTGTCATATATTTGTTATTATTTGCATTGTCTATTGCAATTGTTTTTCGCGGGATTCCATATTGGATTGGGTTGATTGTGATTCCTGCCGTACTTATTGTGATGGATATAGAAGCACTGAAAATGGTAGACTATGGACTGTTGTTTACTTTTGTGTTTTTCTTTATCTTTTCAGGGAACATGGCAAGAATAGAAGTTATAAGGAATATATTTTCCATGTTGCTTGAAAAAAGCACTCTGCTAATCAGTGTCTTGTCCTGCCAGTTTATTAGCAATGTACCTTCGGCAATTTTATTGTCGCAGTTCACAGATAACTATGCGGAATTGTTATTAGGCGTAAATATTGGTGGAGTAGGAACGCTAATTGCTTCCTTGGCCAGTTTAATTACCTTCCGAGAATACACGACTCATAATCCGGAAAAAACCAGATATTACATAAAGGTATTTACAATATTTAATATGGCATTTTTAATTATTCTGACAGGATTTATGATGGTTAAAAATCTATAAACAATGGCAAGGGAAATTGACAAATGAATGAGAATAACGATACAATATGATAACGTTAGTTGATGAGAAGGGAGTCATATCAATGAAGTGGTTAAATAAATTAGAACGTAAATATGGCAAGTACGCGATTCCAAACCTGATGTTTTATGTAGTGGTTCTGTATGTGGTTGGATTTATTTTTGATTTAATTGCACCGGACTTTTATTACAATTATCTATCTTTGGATATATCGGCTGTTTTGCGAGGACAGATTTGGAGACTGGTGACATTTATTATACAGCCGCCGGCTACGAACCTATTGTTTGTGATTTTTACATTGTATTTATATTATATGATAGGACGTCAGCTTGAGTTCGTATGGGGAAGCTTCCGCTTTAATTTATATTATTTTATGGGAGTTCTTTTCCATATTATTGCAGCATTATTGGCACATTTTATTTTCCCTATTGCACTGCCGATGGGAACATATTATCTGAATATGTCATTGTTTTTTGCCTATGCGGCTATTTATCCGAACCAGCAGTTCTATTTGATGGGGCTTATTCCAATCAAGGTGAAATGGTTGGCATGGATTGATGCGGCTTATTTTGGATATACTATCTTACAGGCATTTTTGCCTTCCTACGGTGGAATGCCGGGCGTATATGGGCTGCTTTTTAAAGCCAATGCGTTGGAAGCGTTTGTTTCCATCTTGAATTTCTCGGTATTTTTCTTGATGACGAGAAACACAAAGCGTTTTTCGCCAAAGGAGATTAAGAGAAAACAGACTTATCGTAAGGAGGTGCAGCAGGGCAGACAGGAGGCAAAGTATGCAAATGGAGCAAAACACCGCTGCCATGTGTGTGGGCGCACAGAATTAGATGATGAAAATTTAGAATTTAGATACTGTTCAAAATGTAATGGCAACTATGAATATTGCCAAGACCATTTATTTACGCATGAACATGTAAAATAAATATGAAGGAGTATTCCATATGAAAAAAACAAAAATAATCTGTACAATGGGACCGAATACAAATGATAGAAGCTTAATGGAAAAACTAGTTAGAAACGGAATGGACATTGCGCGTTTTAACTTTTCACATGGAGACCATAAAGAACAAAAAGAGCGAATGGATATGTTAAAGTCTGTTCGTGAAGAAACTGGCGTTCCGGTTGCTATTTTGTTAGATACCAAGGGCCCGGAGATACGTACCGGACTTTTAAAGGATGGACAAAAGGTGACGTTAGAGGCAGGTCAGACATTTACACTTACAACAGAACAACTTGTGGGCGATGAAGCAAAGGTTTCTATTACCTATGATGGTTTGGCTGAAGATGTGGAAATCGGGAAAAAGATTTTAATCGATGACGGCTTGATTGAGTTGGAAGTGAAGAAGATTATCGGAACCGATATAGTTTGTCGCGTCATCAATGGTGGGGAGCTGGGACAAAGAAAAGGAGTGAATGTTCCAAATGTGCCTGTCAGACTTCCGGCACTGACCGAAAAAGATAGGGAAGATATTATATTTGGTGTGGAACAGGGCGTTGATTTTATTGCAGCATCCTTCGTGCGCTCTGCAGAAGGTATTTTGGAAATTAAGGCGCTTTTGAAGGAGTGTCATGCACCTTACATTCCCATTATTGCAAAGATTGAGAATGCAGAAGGAATTAAAAATATTAATGAAATACTGCATTGTGCAGACGGTATCATGGTAGCGCGTGGTGACTTGGGTGTGGAGATTCCGGCTCATGAGGTACCATATTTACAAAAATGGATTATTCAGAAATGTAATGAAAATTATAAACCGGTTATTACTGCAACCCAGATGCTGGATTCTATGATTCGAAATCCACGACCAACAAGAGCAGAGGTAACGGACGTTGCCAATGCAGTGTATGATGGAACCGACGCAGTCATGCTTTCAGGGGAAACTGCGCAGGGAAAGTATCCGGTAGAGGCGTTGCAAATGATGGCAGAGATTGTGAAAAATACAGAAAGCCATCTGGATTATGCGACATTGCTTGCAAAAGCACAGGAAAACTGTAAGAAGAATATTTCTAGTGCTATTGGATATTCCTCCGTTGCTACGGCGGCAAGTCTGAATGCCAAATGCATTATTACGCCGACAGCTTCAGGTGCCACAGCTCGTGTGGTGTCAAAATTCAGACCAGAGGCTATGGTTGTGGGTGTTTCGCCAAATGAGGAAACGCTTCGCAGAATGCAGATATACAGAGGGGTATATCCGGTGAAATCTCTTCCATATAGCACAACCGATGAGATTTGTGAAGAGGCAATTAATCTGGCAAGCATGAAAGGATTTGTTGAGACAGGGGATATCGTTGTTGTCACAGCGGGAATTCCTTCTGCAAACGTGAAAAGTGCGCGCGAAGGCATGAGTAATATGATGCGGATTGCGATTGTGGATTAGGGGGAATCAAGGAAATAAGGTTCTACAAATGTTGGGGTCTATGGAATATTTTTTGTTTCATAGACCCTGTTTTACTAGCGAGATTAAATGCATTTTAGCAAAACCATGTTGAAGGGGGTCTATGTAAAAATAATACGGAGCAAGACCCCGAAAAAAGCAAAATTATACAAAGTCAAGCATAATATGGGGTCTGGGGGAGTAAAAAATATCTTATAGACCCCATGTGGCGCGCAAAAGCATGGTTTAGAAGAAATAAATGCAAACAAAAGGGACACCGTTATATATTTTTCGCCTATAGACCCCAACATGGATTGCAGAGCTACAAAAAATGAATTCTGTATGTACAAATACATAAAAAAGTGATATAGCAGTATTAGGAATATGTGAAAAGGAGATGGCTTTATGAAGTTACAGCAAACTTTTTCTGGGGATATACGTTTAGAGGGAAAAGATTGCATTGAAAGCAATGCGACACAGACTTTAAAAAAAGAATTAGCCAAAGGTATATACAGTATGAAAAAGGGTGAAGTATATACCTTAGACGAAGCGTGGAAGGAGATTGACTTTGTTCAAGACAGTTTAAGACAAGTTTAAGATAAATATAAAAATAATTGACCGAACTGGAGTAGTGTGGTACAATTCAAAGAAAAATAAAAAAAAGAGCAGAGTAAGAATATATGCGTTAAGTGCCGAACGGACGGGGAGTTGCCGCTTGGACGAAGAATGAAGATTCGCGGTATATGTTCTGCATCCCGCTGCTGCACATGACAGATATTAATACCTGCTATGCAGCTTTACGGACAACTGCAAAGGAGGTATTTTTTATGAGGAAATTGAGACAACAATTTGTGGATTCTTCAAATGAATTTAAGAAACTGGAAACACTTGTAATGACTGCACTTTTAATTGCAATAGGGATTGTACTTGGGCAGTTCAGTATTCAGATTACACAAGATGTGAAGGTAGGAGTTTCTTTTATTGCAACTCAACTGACTGCAACCATGTTTGGACCGGTTGTTGGTGGTATCATGGGTGGAGTAGCTGATGTGGTGAAATTTATTATCAAACCAACGGGAGCATTTTCTATTCTTTGGACTTTAAATGCCATTGTTGGTCCGATAATCTATGGTATTTTGCTTTACAAAAAGAAATTTACGTTTTGGCGAGTTTTATTGTCTAAAGCAGTAGTAGCAATTGTGGTAAATATAGGGATGTCATGTACATGGTCAGCCCTTCTTTATGGCAGTGCGTTTTGGGCTATTCTGCCGACAAAAGTTGTGCAGCAGATTATTCAAGTTCCAATTCAGTCAATCATTTTTTATTTCTTTGTAAATGCTTTGCAAAAAGCAAAGGTGTTGAAGTTGGATAAAAAAGTGGATGAAAAGATTTCCCATGCAAATTATAGTTTTCAGTTTGTTTCTAGTTTTATTGTACCGCTTGTTGGATTTATTCTTGGTGCAATTTTACTTTCCAAAGATGATGAAGAACAAAAGCAAGTTGGGAAAGAGTGCATTATATTAGGCATCTTTTCATGTACAATTGTAATAATTATTACAATGCTGGTTATTTAATAGACAGAAGCTAACATTTTGTGCTAAAATATTCATATGTTTTTAGGAGGTTTACGATATGAGTTATGCAGATAAAGTTTTTATAGATATGTGTCGCGACATTATTGATAATGGTGTCAGCACAGAAGGTGAGAAGGTTCGTCCAAAATGGGAGGATGGTACATATGCTTATACCATGAAAAAGTTCTGCGTGGTAAACCGTTATGATTTGTCAAAGGAATTCCCAGCACTTACACTTCGCCGTACAGGTATTAAGAGTTGCGTGGATGAATTGCTTTGGATATGGCAAAGAAAATCAAACAACATTCATGATTTAAAACCGCACATTTGGGATAGCTGGGCAGACGAAGATGGTTCCATTGGTAAGGCCTATGGTTATCAAATGGGTGTGAAGCATCAGTACAAAGAAGGTATGATGGACCAGGTGGACCGCGTGCTTTATGATTTGAAGCACAATCCATACAGTCGTCGTATTATGACAAATATCTATGTGCATCAGGATTTGCACGAAATGAATCTGTATCCATGTGCATATAGCATGACCTTTAATGTGACGAAAAAAGAAGGCTCTGATAAGCTTGCGTTGAATGCGATTTTGAATCAGCGTTCACAAGATGTTTTGGCGGCAAACAATTGGAATGTATGTCAATATGCAGTGCTTGTACACATGTTTGCACAAGTCAGTGATATGGAGGTGGGCGAGTTTGTTCATGTAATTGCAGATGCACACATTTATGATAAACATATTCCATTGGTAGAAGAATTGATTTCAAGAGAGCCACTTCCGGCACCGAAATTCTGGCTCAATCCGGAAGTAAAAGATTTCTATGATTTTACACCGGATGATGTGCGGTTGGATGACTATGTAACAGGGCCACAAATAAAAAATATCCCTATTGCAGTTTAGGAGGAACAGACATGAATTTAATCGTTGCAGTAGATAAAAACTGGGCAATTGGAAAAGAAAATAAATTGTTAGTAAGCATCCCACAGGATATGAAATTTTTCCGTGAGACCACAATTGGAAAAGTGGTTGTAATGGGAAGAAAGACTTTGGAGAGTTTTCCAGGGGGACAACCATTGAAGCAGAGAACCAATATCGTTCTCACAACGGATAAGAACTACAGTGTGAAGGATGCCATTGTGGTTCACACTATCGATGAGTTACTAGAGGAATTAAAAAAATACAATGACGAAGATATTTATGTAATTGGTGGAGAGAGCATTTACAGACAGATGCTTCCACATTGTACACTTGCTCATGTGACGAAAATCAATCATGCTTATGAAGCAGACACCTATTTCCCGAATCTGGATGAGAAAGACGAATGGGTAGTGACAGGTGTAAGCGACGAACAGACATACTTTAACTTAGAATATGAATTTGTAAGATACGAAAGAATGCAGTAATGCATTCTTTTGTTGTTTAATGGAAAACTTGAGTTTCCGCAATCTGTAATTAAAAATTGAATACTTCTACCCAAGATAACAATCGGCCAATTTTTTGAGCGAAGAAAAATGGAAATCACGTGAATAGCGGCACTTTAATAAGCCCAGCCGAGACC
>JAXJXL010000142.1:0-2391 GCA_036307525.1 Faecalimonas sp. | reverse complement strand
TTTATTACAAATTTGAAGGAAACAATACCAGCGGCAGCCACAAGTTGAATTCTGCAATCGCGCAGGCTTACTACGCGAAGGATCAAGGTTTAAAAGGAGTTACAACAGAAACTGGTGCCGGCCAATGGGGAACTGCTCTTTCCATGGCATGTTCTTATCTTGATTTGGATTGTAAAGTATATATGGTGAAATGTTCTTATGAACAGAAACCATTCCGTCGCGAGGTTATGCGTACATACGGTGCTAATGTTACTCCATCACCATCGTTGGAAACAGAGGTTGGTAGAAAGATATTAGAAAATCATCCTGGAACAGGCGGAAGCCTCGGATGTGCGATTTCAGAGGCTGTAGAAACAGCTAGTAATTTAGAAGGATATCGTTATGTTCTCGGAAGCGTATTAAACCAAGTACTTCTCCACCAGACCATTATCGGCTTAGAAGCAAAAGCTGCTATGGATAAATACAACATCAAACCGGACATCATTATCGGATGTGCAGGTGGTGGTTCTAACTTAGGTGGTTTAATTGCTCCGTTTATGGGCGAAAAACTTCGTGGTGAGGCAGATTATCAATTTATAGCAGTGGAACCTGCATCATGTCCTTCCCTTACACGAGGCGTATATGCATACGATTACTGCGATACGGGCGCGATTTGTCCGCTTCAGAAGATGTATACCTTAGGAAGCAACTTTATCCCTGCTTCTACTCATTCAGGCGGTCTTCGTTATCACGGTATGAGCTCAATTCTTTCACAGCTCTATCATGATGGTTATATGGAAGCACGTTCCGTAGAACAGACATCTGTATTTGCAGCGGCTGAATTCTTTGCCCGTGTGGAAGGTACTCTTCCTGCACCTGAAAGCAGTCACGCAATTAAGGTTGCAATTGATGAAGCATTAAAATGTAAAGAAACCGGCGAAGAAAAGACCATTCTTTTTGGACTTACAGGAACAGGATATTTCGATATGTATGCATATGAGAAATTCCACGATGGTAAGATGACAGATTACATTCCAACTGATGAAGAATTACAGGCAAGCTTTGCTACATTGCCAAAGATACCAGAATAAGATTGTATAATAACAGAAGCAAGTCACTAGGACTTGCTTCTTTCACGTTTATCTTCTAATTCTTTTATAAATATCTTTCTTTTTATCGGTGAGATTAATATCATCCGATGCACGCCGTCTTCTAAATAATCAATTTGTATGCGCTTAAGTGACATCGCTGCTGATGAAAGAGGATTCATTGTTTTCTTTACTTCTACGATATCTGCATAACGAACTCTCGCCTTGCCATATATACTCATGAAAATCAGTAAATGTTCTGAGTACAACACATATCTGATTCCAAACAGTGGAATGATGATAATCGAAAAACCAATTGCCATCAATAATGTTCCCCATGCAATTTTACCCGTCTTCAGAATCGGTTCTACTGCTATCCATATCATCAAAGCCTCACAACCGCCAAGTAATAATCCCAGCCACCAATCGACTGCTGTTCGATACACCACTCCTTGTTCTGTCTTCTCAATCGCATTGTACATTGCCTTCTGACTGCCACTTGTTGCTTGTATTCTGCCACATTTGTATATCAGATACACAAGTGGCGCAAATGTAGCTGTAAGAAATATCGGCAAAAACAAGGTTCCCAACGGTCTGCATGTGACACAACAAAACATAATGTACGCAAACATAATCTGCACAACTAAGTTCATCAATATCACAATCGGATATGCTACTCGCATTTCTGATTTTTCTGCATCCTTGGAATACCTCGATTCCATATTTGTTTTCACCAAATAAACTGCAATACTCATCACGCCCATTAATAAAGCTATCACAAAAAACAATAATATGAGTGTCGATTTATCAGACCAATTATCCACCTTACCTGCAGCATTATAATGCATAGGCAGTGTATCCGGAATCTTGTTCCAAAAGACAATTGGTAACAAAATAGCGAGTGCTCCAATTATGAGAGATACCCTATGAAGCTTTTTAAACATATGCATACTTTGTTCTTCCATCATAATCCTTTCCCTTCCAAAAGTGCCAGAGTCTTAACGACGCTGGCACTAATATATTCTTACAGTTCCGGCACCGGTGGTCTGTCCGGATCTAAGATTTTAGAAGCATCAAACAAATCTGAAACGTTGTTTTGTGCACCAATTGCATTTTTGTAAATGCGGTATCCGTCTAAGTTTCTTCTACCCTGACGCATATAGTCTGTGCCCAAGAAAGTCTGATATTTGGTCGAATCCACGGTACAGAAAATACGGAATCCTTGTTCTTTGAAGAACTGGAACTTTTCATTGCTTGATGGATATTCTCCAAAATTCGCATAGAAATCTTGACCATGGGCAAAGATTAAGGTGTTCGTTTCTCC
>JAXJXL010000141.1:0-2239 GCA_036307525.1 Faecalimonas sp. | reverse complement strand
TTTGTGTGCCGAGCATGGCACTAATCTAGCTAGTGAAAGTCTAGCCACGGGTATTTACCGCCAAGTGTAGCGAACCACAAGTTGGTATCAGTAATGGTATGGATGGAGGAAGTGGTGTAGCAAAATCCTTGAGCCTACGTACAGAAACTTGATAAGGCGATTAGGTGGGTAAGGTTGCAAAACAAACCGAAGCCCGAAAGGTAAACGTAAAACCAAAATTGTAAATCAAGAGGTTGTGGGATGAAAGATTAGTGTCTTACCTCGGGAGACCCTACTCACATACTGAAAGGTATGGTCGAAAAAGGTTTGGAGAGGGAGTCAGATGATGTCATAGTAGGCGAAAGCCGAAGGACTGAAACGATTTATAGTACAAATCGTTATGTTTAAAATAATACATGAGCCAGAAATCGGATGGACAGGAAAAGTAGGAACGTAACCAAGGAATACTGTTTATATTCAGAGGGGCGTTATGTATGAATCTTAGGATAAGTCAGAGGAGTAACAACAATGGAATTAATTGAGGTGATTCTATCAAAAGAAAATCTGAACAGAGCTTATAAAAAAGTAACAGCCAATAAAGGGTCAAGTGGAGTTGACGGAGTTACAACTGAGGAATTAGGAGATTATATAAGGGAAAATAAGGATGCAATCGTTACATCTATTAGAGATAGAACTTATATGCCCAAACCGGTACGAAGAGTGTATATTCCGAAAGATAATGGAAAACAACGTCCATTGGGAATCCCCACAGTATTGGATAGAACTATTCAACAAGCAATCGCACAGCCAATAGCTGATACTTATGAAGAAATATTCAGTGAATACAGCTATGGGTTTAGACCAGGCAGAAGCTGTCATGATGCAATCAGGCAAGCACTCTGTTATCTGAATGATGGCTATGAATGGGTAGTAGATATAGATATTGAACAGTTTTTCGACAAAGTAAATCATGATAAATTAATTCAGATACTAAGAGAACAGGTAAATGACAGTACCACATTAAATCTGATTCGGAAATATCTGAAAGCGGGAGTAATGGAAAAAGGGCTGGAAAAAGCGACCATCACGGGCGTGCCGCAGGGCGGTCCGCTTTCGGTTGTATGTTCTAATGTCTATCTTGATAAGTTGGATAAAGAACTGGAGCAAAGAGGACTTCGTTTCACAAGATACGCCGATGATGTGTTGATATTCACAAAAAGTGAGATGGCAGCCAACCGAGTGATGAAATCCATTTGTAGCTGGTTAGAGAGAAAGCTGTTTTTGAAAGTAAATGCTACGAAAACGAAAGTGGTAAGACCAACAAGAAGTAAATATCTTGGATTCACATTCCTAAAGAATGGTTCGGAATGGAAAGTCAGACCTACCAATGAAAAGAAGAGGAAATTGAAAAAGAAACTGAATGAGTATCTAAAGAGAGGAAAAGCAGTGGCAAGACCGCTTGCAGTCACAATCAAAAGAGTAAATGAGATTGTGCGTGGATGGATAAACTATTTCAGAATTGGAATGATGAAACTGTTTATGGAAGAGTTCGGGGAATGGCTGAGACACAAAATCAGAGTAATTGTCATGAAACAATGGAAGAGACCGAAAACCATTTATCGAAATCTAAGCTATCTGAACTGGAAACATAAAAATGGATTTAGTCATGATGAGATATTTAAAGTGGCAAATTCGAGACTGGGTTGGTATAAAAGAAGTGGAATGAACGTAGTGAATTTCATAATCAGTAAAGAATTACTTGAAAATAGGATAAAAGATGGAGCAGGGTTGCTCAATCCTTTATCCTATTACTTAGTTAAGGTTGGAATATAAATTGTAGAGCCGTATACGTGACCCGTATGTACGGTTCAATGGGAGGGGCGAAAATATTTATTTTCCCTCTACCCTATTAGAAAACATGAAATAGAAGGATGAAAACATATGAGAAAAACGACAAAACGTGTATTGGTGCGGATGGTGTTAGTTACAATTTTATTGGGGATATTGTCGTTAGGATTTTTCCTTTTGCATTGTCAGCTTCAATACACATGGATGTTTTCAGTCGCAATTACCATGCTGACTATTTTCTATCATTTTGCAATGCGGTTACTTGTGGGAGAGGCAGTGACGGTTATCTTTCGTGATAGGGAATTTCCACAGGATCGATTAGGGTTTCGGTTATATGATTTTGAAAGCACTCTGTACAAAAAATGGAAGGTCAAAAAGTGGAAGGTGAATGTGATAACTGCAAAACCAGAGC
>JAXJXL010000140.1:0-16109 GCA_036307525.1 Faecalimonas sp. | reverse complement strand
TATACATCAAAAAGGAATAGGATTCCTTGTATTTTGGGCATTTTTTTAAAGTTGTTTATAATAATGCGTAGAAAAGAGGGAGGCTGTGGATAAAACTGCGGAAACTCAAGGCGATAGTATCTTGACAAACTTAACATTTTCCAATAAAATTGGGTTGACTATAACAAGAACGACTATGAAGAGGACTAGTACATACAGGACGAGCCACAGAGAGAGAGTCATTGGTGAGAGACTTTTGCAAGAAATGTATAGAACCTACCTTGGAGTCCCTGTGTGAAAACGCAGCGTGGAACCAGCGTTAATGGTGTCAAAGAGAATTGTAGAAGTTTCTATGATTAACAAGGGTGGTACCGCCGAGTTTTTCGGTCCCTTATGGGGATGGAAGACTTGGCGTTTTTTATTTATAGAAACTTTGCATCCATAAAGTAAAACGCTTTATGAGGATGCGCGGGAGGTACTGTTGGGGCCTATACAAAATTTTTATTTCAGAAGACCCCACATCAACTAATATTTGGGGGCTTTCAGGGTCTGATAACACAAAAATATCATATATACCCCATTTAGTAGAAAAATTGATCTAAAAAATCGGATTTTCATTCAAAATGGGGTCTGGGCAAACAAAAACACCACATAGGCCCCAGAACATATTGTAGAGCTGATTCTTGTGGGAGAGTTCCCGCAAAAACTCAAGCAAATTTATCACAAAAATCTAAATACACAAAAAGGAGAGAAAAATTATGAAATTAAAAAATCTTGTTGGTGACCGTTTCAAGGAACGTCCATCAGATTGCGTAATTGACAGTCATGCGTTCAGCGTGCGTGGTGGTTACATCAAATATGTTGCAAATGGTATTTTCAGTTTGTACCCACCAATGAAACGAATCACAAAGAAAATTGAAAACATCATACGTGAAGAAATGGATGCCATTGATGGACAGGAAGTACTGTTCCCAGTTGCGCTTCCAGGAAGCTTGTGGGAAGAATCCGGACGTTTTGAAAGCGTTGGAGAAGAGCTTCTTCGTTTCAAGGACAGAAATGACAGCCAGATGGTACTTGGTATGACTCACGAGGAAGCAGCTGTGCATCTTGTGAGAGAATACGGACAAACCTATACAAAATATCCATTTATGATTTACCAGATTCAGACGAAATTCCGTGATGAAGCAAGACCACGTGCAGGTCTCATCCGTGTAAGAGAATTTACAATGAAGGATGCTTATTCCTTCCATACATCACAGGAGGATTTGGAGCAATACTATGATGTTTGCTACAAAGCTTATAACCGCGTATTCCAACGTGCCGGTGTTCCGGAAGTTATCGCAGTTAAATCTGACTCCGGTATGATGGGCGGAAGCGTTTCCCATGAATACATGTTACTTGCAGATGCAGGAGAGGACTCTATTGTTCTGTGTGAAGAATGTGGTTACCGTGCAAATATGGAAGCTGCTGAAACACAGGTGGATAACAGTGGATGCATGCCAATGGGAGAATTGGAGAAGGTTTATACACCAAACTGCAAGACAATCGAGGAAGTAACAGCGTTCTTAGGCGCTTCTGTGGAAAATTCATGTAAGGCAGTTATGTATCAGAAAAACATGACAGACGAATATGTCATCGTGTTTGTTCGTGGGGATTACGAAGTAAATGAAACAAAACTTACAAACTATCTTGGTGAAAAGGTACATCCTGCAGAAGTGACATTAGAAAGTGGAATTGTTGCCGGATTTACAGGTCCATATGATATGAAGGCTGACTGCACGGTGATTTTCGATTCTTCACTCAAGGGAATTGAAAACTTAGTAGCCGGTGCAAATGAAGTGGATTACCACTATAAAGGACTTAACATCGCACGTGACTGTGGTGAAGTAGAATATGTGGATGTTGCAAAGATTCAAACTGGCGGAATCTGTCCGGTTTGCGGCAAGAAGACCATCCAGGTAAAACGTGGTATTGAAGTGGGTAACATTTTCCAACTGGGAACAAAATATTCTGCTTCTATGGGTATGACATATACCGACGCAGAAGGAAATGCACAGACTCCAATCATGGGATGCTATGGTATCGGTGTAGGTCGTTTGGCTGCTTCTGTTTGTGAAGCAAGACATGACGACAATGGTCCAATTTGGCCAATCTCCATTGCACCATGGGAAGTTCACCTATGTTGTATGAGAGCTGACCAGGAGGAATGCAAGGCAGCAGCAGATGATTTGTATAAGAAGCTACAAAGTGTAGGCATTGAAGTTATCTATGATGACCGTGATGTGCGTGCCGGTGCGATGTTTGCAGATGCTGACCTTTTAGGTGTGCCAATTCGTGTGGTTGTGGGACCTAAGAATCTCAAGAACAACCAAGTTGAATTGTCAACCAGAGATAAGAGTATTCAGAAATTAGTAGATTTAGATACAGCCATTGCAGAAATTCAAGCAGTGAAAGAACAATTATTTGCTGAAATCAATGCAAAGGTGGAGCCAATGTAGTGTTGGGCATAGAGCAGGTTTTGCATAAAAGTTGCCTAATGGATTAGGCAAAGCGAGAATAAGGGGGTACAGTTCAATCTGAGAGAGAACTGCACCCCCTTTTGTATTATAATTGTTTGTATATTTCTAATAATTTATCTTTAGTATTATATTCCGGATGCTCGATTACCAGTTCCAGAAGCTTATTTAAAATGGTTCCGATTTCCTTTCCCGGTTTCATACCGTTCTCAATCAAATCGGTCCCTGTTATCGCAAGTGTTTTCAGCGATACGCATTCGTTTCTCCTTAAAATTTCCTCATAGCAGAATCTCACATCTTTGATATTTTGCAACTTTTCCTCTTGCAAATATTCACTCTGTGCCAGTGTGTCTGCTTCCCTTACTTCCAAATAATATGGGAATAAATCCTCGCCAATCTTATTCATGGCTTTTCTTACATTTTTCGATTCTGCAGGCATCCGATAATCATGATACTGAACCAGTCTCACAACCTTATTCATGGTATCGTTATCAAATTTGAGTCGCCTTAGAATCTGCTTTGTCAGTTCGGTTCCTTTAACGTCATGCATTTTAAAATGAGCAACGCCCTTTTCATCAACAGTTTTCATCATTGGTTTTGCAATGTCATGGAACAGCATGGTCAATCGGAGTACCTTATCCGCACGAATACATTCGAGTGCTTTCAGTGTGTGTTCTCCAACATTGTATTTATGATGAGGTGTTTCCTGTGGAGTCACCATCATTTCATCAAATTCCGGTAGAATCACTTTCGTGATACCCAATTCATAAGCAGTGCGCATGAGAGTTGGATTTGGAGAAACCAGCATTTTGATGAGTTCTACTTGGATGCGCTCTGCACTGATGTTTGCTAGTGTTGGAGCAAGTGCTGTGATTGCTTCTTTCGTTTCTGTCTCAATTTCAAAGCCCAGTTGTGCGGCAAATCTTACTGCTCTTAAGATACGCAAGGCATCCTCGCCAAATCGTGCGTTCGCATTTCCTACACAGCGAATGATTTTATTTTCTAAATCCTGCATACCTCCGAAGATATCTACAAGCCCCTCTTTGTCATTGTAAGCCATAGCATTGATTGTAAAATCTCTACGAAGCAAATCTTCGGAAAGACTCCTCGTGAAAGTGACCTCAGATGGATGTCTGCTGTCCTCATATTTTCCATCCACGCGATAAGTGGTTACTTCAAAGGCATCTTTATCTATCAAAACAGTAATAGTACCATGCTCAATGCCTGTGTCAAATGTTTTCGCAAACAAAGACTTTGTTTCCAATGGCGTGGCAGAAGTAGTAATGTCCCAGTCATCTGGAACTCGTCCAAGAACCGAGTCGCGGACGCACCCGCCAACAGCGTAGGCTTCAAAACCATGCTCTTGCAATGTATGGATAATCGTATTTACTTTTTCAGGTAATGGGATTTTCATATTATCATACCTTCTTTCAATAAATAACAGTAACAGATTAATTATAACGTACCGCACAAGCAACTTCAATATTGATTTTCAGTAATACTTTCCCGTTGCTTGTCATACATTAGAATGAAGTGGAATTCACATTGCAGGGGGAAGTATGAGAGAGCACGAGCTTAACATTTTAGAGCAGTATGACATAAAGGTGAAAAATACAAAGAAGGTGAGAGATGCAGTTCTTTGTGATACAGACAGAGGGCTGTTTTTAATAAAGGAAGTCCGCGTTTCTGAAAAGCGTTTGCGTTTACTGGAGCAGTTGGGAAAGTATATCAGAGGGCAGGGCTATGAAAATATAGATTGGATTTTAAAAAATAAGGAAGATGGACTAATTACTGTTTCGAATGAAGGAGTGTCGTATTTCCTGAAAAAATGGTTTTCAGGCAGAGAGTGCGACATTTATAAAGAGAAGGATGTTCTGGATGCGGTGGAAAATTTAACCCGTGTTCATCGCGTACTGCGACAATTTATCCCGGAAGAATCAGAAGAGACTTTCAGTATGACGCAGGGAGAAGATTTGCGTCAGGAATTCTTTCGTCATAACCGGGAAATGAAAAAGGTTCGAAACTTTATGCGTGACAGAGCGGGGAAGGGAGATTTCGAGCTGGCATTTTTAAAGCATTTTGATGCAATGTATGCGCAGGCAGATCAGGCCTTAGAGGAGTTGAAGGCTTCTAATTATGAAGAACTATATCATGAAAGTATGAAAGCATGCAAGATGATTCATGGTGATTACAACTATCATAACGTGCTGATGACATATTCCGGGATGGCAACGACCAATTTCGAGCATGTGCAGATGAATTTGCAAATTGTGGATTTGTACTATTTCTTGCGAAAGGTTATGGAAAAGCATCATTGGGATGTTGAACTCGGCCACAAAATATTAGACTGTTATCAGAAATATCTGCCTTTCGGAGAGGGAGAGTTAAAGTTTATCGCCATTTGTTTGGCGTATCCGGAGAAGTTCTGGAAGATTGCAAATACATACTATCGCTCCAGAAAGGTGTGGATACCGGCGAAGAATCTGGAAAAACTGGAGATGGTGATTAAGCAGACTGAGGAAAAGAAAGAATTTTTAGATACGATATTTTCTTTTCATTTGTGACAGAGTAGTGTATAATGAATGCATAAAGAAACAGGAGGTACAGTAGGATGAACTACCAGGAACAATATCAGGCATGGTTAACCAATCCATACTTTGATGAAGAAACAAAAGCAGAACTTAAAGCAATTGCAAATGATGATAAAGAAATTAAAGAAAGATTTTATAAGGACTTAGAATTTGGTACTGCAGGTCTTAGAGGTGTTATCGGTGCGGGTACAAACCGCATGAACATTTATACCGTTCGCAAGGCTACACAGGGACTTGCAAACTATATTATGCAAAAGGGATTTGCAAGCAAGGGTGTGGCAATCGCGTACGACTCTAGACGTATGTCTCCGGAGTTTGCCGGCGAAGCAGCACTTTGTCTTGCGGCAAATGGAATCAAAGCATATATTTTTGAGTCATTACGCCCGACACCGGAGCTTTCTTATGCGGTGCGTAAGTTAGGATGCATTGCCGGTATTAATATTACAGCAAGTCATAACCCGCCGGAGTATAACGGATATAAGGTATACTGGGAGGATGGCGCTCAGATTACGCCGCCACACGACAAGGGCATCATGGATGAGGTTCAGAAAGTAACGGACTATAACACCGTGAAAACAATGGATGTGGAAGCTGCAAAGGCAGCAGGTTTATATGAAGTAATTGGCGCAGAGATTGATGACGCATATATTGAAGAACTGAAAAAACAAGTAATCCACTGGGATGCCATTAAGGAAGTTAGCAAGGACTTAAAGATTGTTTACAGCCCACTTCACGGAACAGGTAATATCCCTGCAAGACGTGTACTTAAAGAACTGGGATTTGAAAATGTGTATGTGGTAAAAGAACAAGAATTACCAGATGGCGAGTTCCCAACCGTTTCTTATCCAAATCCGGAATCTGAAGAAGCATTTGAACTTGGCCTTAAGCTTGCAAAAGAAGTGGATGCAGATTTAGTACTTGCAACAGACCCGGATGCTGACCGTCTTGGTGTGTATGTGAAGGATAATAAATCCGGAGATTACAAAGTACTGACAGGTAATATGTCAGGATGTCTTCTTGAAGAATATGAATTGAGTCAGAGACAAGCAGTAAATGGTAAGCTGCCGGAGGATGGTGCTGTTATCAGTACAATTGTTACATCTAACATGGCGGGAACCATTGCAAAATCTTATGGACTACGCTTTATCGAAGTACTTACAGGTTTCAAATTCATCGGACAACAGATTCTTGGATTTGAACAAAGTGGTGTAGGAACATATTTATTTGGTTTTGAAGAAAGCTATGGATGCTTAATCGGAACTCATGCAAGAGATAAGGATGCAATCGTTGCCACTATGGCCCTTTGTGAAGCAGCCGCATACTACAAGACACAGGGTAAGACTTTGTGGGATGCAATGATTGATATGTATGAAAAATACGGATATTACAAGGATGATATTCAATCAATTACATTGAAGGGAATTGAAGGACTTGCTAAGATTCAAGAAATTCTTGAGACACTTAGAAAAGAACCACCTGTAGAAATTGCCGGATATAAAGTGTTAAAAGCAAGAGATTATAAGGCTGATACAATCAAAGATTTAGCAACAGGAGAAGTGACTTCAACAGGTCTTCCATCTTCAAATGTATTATATTATGATTTGACAGACGATGCTTGGCTCTGTGTACGTCCTTCCGGAACAGAACCAAAAGTGAAGTTCTACTATGGTGTAAAAGGAGCTTCTTTGGAGGATGCGGACAGTAAATCAGCTGCATTTGGCAAAGAAGTGCTTGCAATGATAGACAAAATGTTATAAAAAAGCTAAAAAAAGCCATAAAATCAAGGCAAAAGCACCAAATACTATTGACAAAGTGGGTTTAAAAGAGTATAACAGAGTTAGTTATGTTTTATATTTTTAGGAGGAAATACCCATGAACAGAGTAGAATTAGTAGCAGCTATGGCTGACAAAGCTGGTTTAGCTAAAAAAGATGCAGAAAAAGCATTAAAGGCTTTCACAGATGTTGTAGCAGAAGAATTAAAGAAAGGTGAAAAAATCCAATTAGTTGGATTTGGTACTTTCGAAGTAAGCGAAAGAGCAGCAAGAGAAGGAAGAAATCCTCGTTCTGGCGAAACAATGACAATCGCAGCTTGCAAAGCTCCAAAATTCAAAGCTGGTAAAGCTTTAAAAGATGCTATCAACTAATTTGATAAACATGTTCAAAAAAGGTGTGCTAAAAAAGCACACCTTTTTCACTGCATACATACGCAGTGAATGGGCCACGAGAATGTGGTATAGGGAGGTTATATGAGATTAGATAAATTTTTAAAGGTATCACGTTTGATAAAAAGAAGAAGTGTGGCTAACGAGGCTTGTGATGCAGGCAGAGTGCTGGTTAATGGTGCTGTAGCAAAGGCTTCTGTAAAGGTTAAAGTGGGAGATATCATTGAAATTCAATTCGGAACCAAAAACGTGAAGGCGGAAGTGCTTGATATCCAGGATACAACGAAAAAGGAAGAAGCAAAGGATTTATTCCGATATATATAGTAGACAATCTGTCATAATAGTAGACAACCTTTCATAGAATATTAAAAAAGAAAGGTTGTGAAAAATTGGAAGAGAGACAAGTGCCAAAAGCACATAAGCTGGTAATCAATAATAGAAAAACAAGTATGGTGACAGGGGTGCTGGATGTTCTTGCATTCGATTTAAGTGAAATCTTGCTTGAGACGGAACAGGGTATGCTAATGGTGAAGGGGAAAGATTTGCATGTGAACCGTCTAACACTGGAAAAGGGCGAGGTGGATTTATCCGGCCATATTGACAGCATAGCATATTCGGATGTATCACATAATCACAAGAAAAATGAAAGCTTATTCACAAAGCTCTTTAAATAGCCTATGATTCTTGGAATTGGAAAGGAATTAAGCGTTTTTTTGCAGGCTGTCTTAGCAGGCAATATTATTTATTTGGCGTATTCTGTGATTCGTGTGGTGCGACGATTATGGAAACATAATCTGTTTTTTGTTTCTCTGGAGGACTTGATTTTTTGGATTGGGACAGGGATTTATCTCTTTGTAAGAATCTATCAGACAAGTGACGGGATAATACGATGGTATTTTGTAATTGGTGTGTTGCTTGGCGGAATCGTTACCCATTTTATAATTTTTCAAATTTCCAAAAAATATATTGCGAAACGGAGAAAAAAAGAGTAAGATAAGCTTAGGGTGAGTATAAAATGAAAAAAACAAAAAAGAGAAGTGTACGCGCGCGTAGACGTGTGTTGCAGCACAAGCTTAGTATTCTTTTAATATCCGGTGTTGTTCTGATTCTTGGAATTACACTTTCAGTAGCAAGTGTTTCTTCCCGTGCGAAGAATCGGGATTTAAAGTCGCAGGAGGCAGAATTAGAGGAACAACTGGAAGCGGAAAAAGCAAAGTCAGAAGAAATTGACGAATTAGAAGATTACGTTGGAACAGATGAATATGTAGAAGACGTTGCGAAGGATAAATTAGGATTAGTATATCCGAATGAGATTCTGTTTGAAGCAGAACCTTAGTTTAAGTACATAAAGCAAATACGAATGATGGCTTTAGGAAATCAACATGATTTTCTAAAGCTTTTTTGTATAATAAGAAATTTTGTAATTTCTTATTATACGAAAAACGCTCCGCAGGGATGCACAGGGGCGCGTACAATGAAGAAGTTGCTTTGCAACCGCGCCCCGCGCGAGAGTTTGCAAGCAAACTCTTTCTTCTCAGTGTACGCAAATACATACAAAGAGGGATAGGAATGTTATGAGTGAACTAGAAATGAATCCTTACGTGGTACAGATTGACAAATTTGTGACTTCGCTGGGGAAATTATCAGATGCCTTTTTAAATTTGGAAGAAAAGAGGACAGGCTTTACAGAAGAAGAGTATCAGGAAATATGCGATGAGGTTAGGGAGCGTGCATGCAAACATTGTGAGCGCAAGGAGGTATGCTTTGCTCATGGCATGCTGCGAGAGGTACTTGCTACGATAGAGAATTATGGGGCGGAATTGAATATTGAATTAAAACGAAAGATGCAAAAGAAGTGTGTGCGCGCACCGAAATTTCTTAGAACGGCCATTGATGTTTATAAGAACGAAAAACAAAGACAAGCATGGAAGCAGCGCATGTTGGAGAATCGTCAGGGATGCGCAGTTCAGTTAGATACATTTGCGCAGATGATACGACATACTACGAAAGAATTGGATGCCAGTATTTTTGAGGATGAGCACTTAGAAAAGAAAATGAAACTGCGGCTCATAAAAATAGGATTAAAGCTATTAACTACGGTATTCTTTGTGACAAAGGACGGCCGTTATGAGATTCATGTTACAGTGAAGGCAACCAATGGGGAATCTGTTTCCACAAAGGAGGTTGCAAAAGTTATCTCAGAATGTACAGGTAGGAAAATGGTGCTTGGAAAGGAAGAAAGGGTCACAGTTGGTGCGGAATATGGAACCATTGTGTGTGTTGAGAGTGTCAAATATCACACTCTTCAGGGTGTTGCAAAGATAGGAAAGGGATGCAGTAAAATTTCCGGTGACAATTTTTCTCTGCTTGATTTACCTGGAGGCAAACAGGGAGTAATCCTATCCGATGGAATGGGAGCGGGGCAAACCGCTTTTCGTGAAAGCGCTATGGTGGTGGAAGTCTTAGAAGAACTTTTGGGTGCCGGTTTCCCGGAAGAGACGGCTCTGCAAATGTTGAATACGGCCATGGTCATGGGGCGAGAAGAGGTGCGGTTTTCCACCATTGATATGTCCCTGTTTCATTTGTACACGGGAAAGTTTGAAACGATTAAGGCGGGGGCATCCACTACATTTATAAAACAAAAGGGAAAAGTAGAGAGAATCAAATCTACCAGCCTTCCAATGGGCGTGATGTCGAAGCTAGAGGCGGACAAAACGGAACGTCAGTTAGAGGACGGGGATATGGTCATCATGATTACAGATGGGGTTATGGATGCGCTTCCGGTCGGGGAACAGGATTTCCTTATGCAGATGATTATAGAAGGCACCCAGATTCAAAATCCGAAGGAGATGGCCCATCATATTTTAGAACAGGTTTTGAAATGTTCGGGGGAGATACCATTAGATGATATGACAGTCCTTGTTATTGGTATATGGAGTCTTGAAAAATGACGTAGAATAAGATAGAATTGTTGTCATGAAAGATAAAGTTAGAAATTACATGGACAAGTGGCAGATGCTGCAAAGTGAAGATTGTGTGATTGTAGGCGTATCGGGGGGAGCTGACTCCATATGCCTTCTTCTGATGCTTTCGAAATTGCAAGAAGCAATGGGATTTCACATGGTTGCCGTTCATGTGAATCACGGGCTTCGAGGCTTGGATGCAGATGCGGATGAAGCCTATGTCGAAAAATTTTGCAAGGAATTAGGTGTTGTTTGTGAAAGTTATTATGCAGATGTGGAATTAATTTCTAAGAAACGGAAACAATCTACTGAGGAAGCAGGCAGGGAGGTCCGCAGAGAATTTTTTGAAAAAACCATGAAAAAATATGGCGCCACCAAACTTGCACTTGCGCATCATCAAAATGATAGTGCAGAAACATTTTTCATAAATTTGGCAAGGGGCACAGGACTTCGTGGACTTGGTGGAATTGCACCGGTTAACGGAAATGTGATTCGCCCATTACTATGCTTAAAACGAGAAGAGATTGAGGCCTATCTCAAAGAGGAGGGCATCTCTTATTGTACGGATGACACCAATTATGGTGATGAATATACGAGGAATCGTATCCGAAACCACACCATTCCATACTTGCAGGAGCAGGTGAATCCAAAGGTGGTAGAGCATATGAATGAAACCATGGAGCAGATCAGGCAGGTGCAAGGCTTCTTAGATGAACAGGTGGAGATGTACTGGGATAGGAGTGTAACTGCTGCTGAGACAGGATATTTGATTTCCGGGGAAGCATATCTGCAGGTTCCGGAGGCTCTTAAGCCACTGCTGATTCGAAGGGTGTTAACTGTTGTTTCCGGTAAGGAAAAAGATTTGGAGTCCGTTCATGTAAGGCAATTACAGGAATTGTTCCGGAAGCAAGTAGGACGCAAAACCGATTTGCCTTATCAGATGGAAGGGAAACGCGTGTATGAGGGGATTCTTGTTTACGTAAAAGAAAATCAACCTAAACAGCCATTGGACGAAGTCATTTTCCATATACTTGATAGAGAGGCAGATTTTAAAATAGGAAAAAAACACATTTCTTGTAAAGTAACAGACGAATATGTAGAAAAAAGTCACACCAAACAGTTCAATTGTGATATAATAAAAAACAATATTTCAATACGCACAAGGAAGCAGGGAGATTATATTACAATCCATGAAGATGGCAGAACACAGAAGCTCAAATCCTACTTTATCAATGAGAAAATTCCACAGAATGAGCGGGATGAGATACTACTCGTTGCAGAGGGAAGTCATGTGTTATGGATTGTAGGGTATCGAACGAATCCGGTATATGAAGTCAAAACGAATACAAAACGTGTTTTGGAAATACAAATAGACGAAGGAGAACATTATGGCAGAGAAGATTAGAGTCTTAATCTCAGAGGAAGAAGTGGATGCAAAGATTGCAGAAATTGGAAAACAAATCAGTGAGGATTATGCAGGAGAATCCGTACATTTACTTTGCATTTTAAAAGGAAGTGTATTTTTTACCTGTGAGCTTGCGAAACGTATTACAGTACCGGTTTCATTGGATTTTATGAGTGTAAGCAGCTATGGGGATGGAACGAAATCAAGCGGTATTGTAAAGATTGCAAAAGATTTAGATGAAACGATAGAAGGGAAAAATGTTATTGTAATTGAGGATATCATTGATTCCGGAAGGACATTGCACTATTTATTGGATGTGCTTCAAAAGAGAAATCCAAAGAGTATGAAGCTTTGTACACTTTTGGATAAGCCAGATAGACGTGTTGTAGATGTAAAAGTGGATTATACAGGTTTTGCCATTCCGGACGAATTTGTAGTAGGCTATGGTCTTGATTATGCGCAAAAATATAGGAATCTGCCATACATCGGCGTTGTAGAGGGTCTAGAGTAGGAGGAATAATAGTTTGAATAAGAAAAGTAAAGGCGCAGGTGGGTTTCCGACACTTCTTATTATTGTGTTTGTCTTTGGACTGTATTGGTTTATCAGTCAAATGAACATTCAACAGAACAGTTTTTCTTATAAAGAATTTACAGATGCATTAAAGGCAGGAGAAGTTGTTTCTGTAATAGTTGAGCAAAGCAAGGCAGTACCAACCGGAAGTCTCGAACTTAAACTAAAAAGTGGGGATGTCAAATATGTGAATGTTTCGGACGTGAACGAGGCACAGGATGTTTTGGAAGAAGCCGGAATTACAGAGATTGACGTAAGGGATGTACCGGAAGAGTCCTGGTTAATGACAACGTTAGTACCTACACTTTTGATTATTGGTGGGGTTGCTGTACTGTTTATGCTAATGAACAGACCGACAGGAGCAAATGCGAAGGCGATGAATTTTGGGCGTAACCGTGCGAAAATGAGTAATCCGTCAGATAAGCGCATTACATTTGCTCAAGTTGCAGGACTTAAGGAAGAGAAAGAGGAATTAGAAGAAATTGTAGACTTCCTTAAAAATCCAAAGAAATATATTCAAGTTGGAGCCAGAATTCCAAAGGGTGTGCTTTTGGTAGGGCCACCGGGAACAGGTAAGACCTTGCTTGCGAAGGCGGTTGCCGGAGAAGCGGGGGTTCCGTTTTTCACCATTTCCGGTTCTGATTTTGTAGAGATGTTTGTTGGTGTGGGTGCATCCAGAGTAAGAGATTTATTCGAAGACGCGAAAAAGAATGCACCATGTATTATATTTATCGATGAAATTGATGCGGTTGCAAGACGTAGAGGTACCGGCCTTGGCGGTGGTCATGATGAAAGAGAACAGACATTGAATCAACTTCTTGTAGAGATGGATGGATTCGGTGTAAATGAGGGTATCATTGTAATGGCCGCAACCAACCGTGTGGATATTTTGGATCCAGCTATTTTAAGACCGGGCCGATTTGACAGAAAGGTTTCTGTTGGTCGTCCGGATGTAAAGGGCAGAAAAGAAATTCTGGATGTGCATGCCAAGAATAAACCGCTGGGTGATGATGTGGATTTGATGCAGTTGGCACAGACAACAGCGGGCTTTACGGGTGCAGACCTTGAAAATCTGTTAAATGAGGCTGCAATTATGGCGGCGAAAGAAAATCGTGCTTATCTCACGCAAAAGGATATTCAACATTCCTTTGTGAAGGTTGGCATTGGAGCAGAAAAGAAAAGTAAAGTGGTTTCTGAAAAAGAAAAGAAGATTACTGCTTATCATGAAGCGGGGCATGCAATCTTGTTCCATCTGCTTCCGGATGTTGGGCCGGTGTACAGCGTGTCAATTATTCCAACAGGTAACGGTGCGGCAGGTTCTACTATGCCACTTCCTGAAAAAGATGAGATGTTCTATACCAAAGGCCAAATGTTACAAGACATTACAGTGTCGTTGGGTGGTCGTGTGGCAGAGGAAATTGTTTTTGATGATATTACAACCGGTGCTTCACAGGATATCAAACAGGCAACAGCAATGGCAAAAGCCATGGTTACAAAGTTTGGTATGTCTCAGGAGCTTGGTTTAATCAATTACGACCATGATAATGAAGAGGTCTTTGTAGGAAGAGATTTTGCAAACCAAGGCAGAGGCTATGGGGAAGAGGTTGCAGGAAAGATTGACCGAGAGGTAAAACGTATTATTGATGAGTGTTATGCAGAGGCGAAACGCATAATTAAAGAGAATAACAATGTGTTGGAGGCATGTGCGGCACTGTTATTAGAAAAAGAAAAAATTACAGGCAAAGAGTTTGAGGCATTATTTTATGAATAGAGAAGCTTTGTTCAGTGATGGAACCGGTCAATATCTGGTTCCATCTGAACCGAAAGAATTTGAAATGGTAACCATTCGGTTCCGTACTGCAAAAAAAGATGTGGATTTTGTGCGCGTTATTTCCGGATCACGCGCATTTGTTATGCGAAAAGCATATACGGAAGGTGACTTTGATTACTATGAAGTAAAGTGGAAAATGTCGGACCAGAAGTTCGAATATTGTTTCGAGGTCAATGGAAGAGACGAGCATGGACGTGGAGAGATTGTATATTACAATCGACTAGGTGTATCTGATTGTATTAGACAAGAGCATGCATTTACCGTTGTACCGGGATTTTCGACACCGGATTGGGCAAAGGGTGCCGTCATGTACCAGATTTTTGTAGACCGATTTTATAACGGCGACAAGACCAATGATGTGGAAACCGGCGAATACATCTACATAGGAGACCCCTGTGAACGTGTAACAGACTGGAACAAGTATCCGGCATATATGGGCATTCGAGAGTTTTACGGTGGAGATTTGCAAGGTGTGATAGATAAATTGGACTATCTGCAGGAGCTTGGGGTGGAAGTTATTTATTTCAATCCACTTTTTGTTTCACCGTCCAACCACAAATATGATATTCAAGATTATGATTATATTGACCCACACTATGGGAAAATCGTAGCCGATGGCGGCGAGAATCTGGCGGATGGTCAGAAGGACAACCATTATGCAACAAAATACAGACAGCGTGTGACAGCGAAAGAAAATTTAGAAGCGAGCAATCAGTTATTCATTCAGCTTGTAGAAGAAATGCACAAGCGAGGCATGAAGGTGATTATTGACGGGGTGTTTAATCACTGTGGTTCCTTTAATAAATGGATGGACAGGGAGCGCATTTACGAAGGCTCAGAAGGGTATGCTCATGGAGCTTATGTTTCGGAAACGAGCCCATATCGAGGTTTCTTCCATTTCCATAAGCAGGAAAGCCATAGGTGGCCTTATAATGGGACATATGACGGATGGTGGGGACATGACACCTTGCCAAAACTGAATTATGAGGGTGATTCCGAGCTGGAAAACTATATTTTGGAGATTGGTAAGAAGTGGGTTTCAGCACCATATAACGTGGATGGATGGCGTCTGGATGTGGCTGCAGATTTGGGGCACAGCAATGAGTATAACCACCGGTTTTGGAAGAAATTCCGTAAGGTTGTAAAAGAGGCAAATCCAAATGCAATTATTCTGGCTGAGCATTACGGAAATGCGAAGGATTGGCTCCAAGGTGATGAGTGGGATACCATTATGAACTACGATGCATTTATGGAACCGGTGACTTGGTATCTTACAGGAATGGAAAAACATAGTGATAGTCAGAAGCCGGAACTTTGTGGAAATGCAGAAGTGTTTGTAGACACCATGAAATATCAAATGATGAATTTGCATACCCCATCGCTTTTAGTATCCATGAATCAGCTGTCCAATCACGACCACTCCAGATTTCTTACAAGAACCAATCGCATGGTGGGACGCGTCAGTCACTTGGGATATGAAGCTGCTGAGCGATATATTAACGAAGCAGTGATGCGTCAGGCTGTTGTGATGCAAATGACTTGGACAGGTGCGCCTACCCTTTATTATGGTGATGAAGCCGGTGTGTGTGGATTCACAGATCCGGATAATCGCAGGACTTATCCTTGGGGCAAGGAAAATCAAGGGCTTCTTAGATTTCATAAAGAGGCAATTCGCATTCATAAGGAAAGCAATGCATTAAGATGTGGTTCCTTGGATATTCTATATGGAAAGAACAATGTTGTGGCTTATGCGCGTTTTGATAAGGACGAAACGATTGTGGTTGTTATTAACCGTGGTTCAGAAAAGAACGAGCTTATCATTCCTGTTTGGAGGGCAGAGGTTCCAAAACAGTGCGAAATGGAACAGATTCTCTATTCTTATGCCACGGGATATTCTGATGACAGAGTGTTGCTTCCGGTAGATGAAGGAAACCTTACTTTGTATATGAGTAAAAATGCCGCAGCAATTCTTCGATACAAAAAGTAGTTGCAATCTTACATGAAATATGATATAAACTATTATTGTCAGATGAAAATCTGACATATGGATGGGTTCCCGAGTGGCCAAAGGGGGCAGACTGTAAATCTGT
>JAXJXL010000139.1:0-11484 GCA_036307525.1 Faecalimonas sp. | reverse complement strand
GTACTTCTTGTCAGCGCCTACATTTTTGAGGAAAATTTGCTGTTTTGTATTGTAACAAGCTAATTATTCTTCATTTGCCTAATCAATTAGGCAGGCTCCATGTAAAATTCAGTCTATGCCTAAGTTACACTTAGCCACTGGCTGTGAAACATACAAAATTCTCTCTATGCCCAACGCGCTGGCTGTAAATCATGTAAAACTTGCTCTATGCCTAACGCGCTGGCTGTAAATCATGCAAAATTCGCTCTATGCCTAACGCGCTGGCTGTGAATCACACAAAATTTCCTCTATGCCCAACGCGCTGGCTGTGAATCATACAAAAATTTATCTATGCCCAACGCATCCAATCCAAAAGCATAGATACAGACATAGACAAAGGGGAGATTCTAGCAAAATCTCCCCTTCATACATTTACAATGTTACACCATCTTTGAAAATTGCAAGTTCATGCTTATCCAACATCTCTGACTTCGCATGTACTTCCCCTGAAGCTAATTTTAATAAATATTCATAGAATTCTTCCGTTAGGTCTTGCATAGAGACACCGTCTAATAAAGCTCCGGCATTAAAATCAATCCATGCTTTCTTCTTATTGTAAAGTGCCGTATTACTTGACACCTTCACCGTCGGCACTGGGCATCCAAATGGTGTGCCTCTTCCAGTTGTAAAAAGTACAACATGAGCACCCGATGCTACCAACGCATTGGAAGCTACCAAATCATTTCCAGGTGCATTAAGTAATGACAAACCATGTGCTTTCACAGGCTCTGCATATTTCAGAACATCCTCCACCGGACTTGTGCCGCCTTTTTGAACGCATCCCAAGGATTTATCTTCCAATGTTGTGATGCCGCCTTCTTTATTTCCCGGAGACGGATTTTCATCCACCTTTTCTCCATAACGCATGAAATACTGTTTGAAATTATTAATCAAATCTACTGTCTTATGAAACAGCTCCTCGTTGCGACAGCGATTCATCAATATCGTTTCAGCCCCAAACATCTCCGGAACCTCTGTCAGAATCGAGCTACCACCTTGTGCAATCAACTTATCGGAAATGCATCCCATAAGTGGATTTGCTGTGATGCCGGAAAATCCATCGGAGCCGCCACACTTCAGACCGATTACCAACTCTGATGCCGGGCACTCCTCTCGACTGAAGCCCTCTGCGTAGGCACAAAGTTCTTTCACCATTTCAACGCCTTTTGCAATCTCATCTTCTTCCTCTTGGCAAACTAGGAATTTCACACGGTCGCTATCATATTCCCCAAGGAATTTCTTTAATTCCGGAATATTCCCATTCTCGCATCCCAGTCCAACTACAAGCACAGCGCCTGCGTTTGGATGACGAATGAGACCACACAAATACTCCAATGTCATTTGCCAGTCTGCACCTAACTGAGAACATCCATATGGATGATTGTACGCATAAATTCCATCAATATGCTCTTCCTTAAATTGCTGTGATTGCGCTTCAATTTCTCTTACAATCGAATTTACACAACCTACAGTAGGTACAATCCACACCTCGTTGCTGATACCCACTTTGCCATCTTTTCTACAGAAACCTCTGAAGGTACGGCTCGGCACCTTCTCTATCTCTTGAATAGCAGGTTGGTATGTATACTCTAAGAGGTCACCAAGATTTGATTTGACATTATGAGAGTGCACATGCTCTCCCACTGCGATATCCACTTTTGCATGACCAATTGGGAATCCGTATTTGATAATATTCTCGCCCGCTTTCATTGGTGCAATTGCAATCTTATGTCCCGCCGGAACCTCTGCCTTCGCTACGTATTCATTTCCATCAATTTCAAATGTTTCTTGTGCTTTTAAAGTATTGATAGCTACAGCCACCTTATCGCTTTGATGTATTTTGATAGCCTTCATATTACATACCCAACACTTTCTGAAGTGCGTCTTTTGCATCTGCTTTGATGAGTGTGAACCACTCCGTTACAGTTTCTTCCATGCCTTCATAAGCTGTCAAATCTTCGCCCCAGAATGCTTCATTGGATAAAGCAGCCTTCATGAACTCGCCTACTTCCTTCCCACTATTAGCAGCAAAGAATTGTAACACATGTGCATCGTCATGAATCTCATATGCAGTTCCGTCTGCTCGTTTCGCATAGAGAGTACCCTCTCTCAAATCCTCTGATGAGTAGAATGCGAAAAGCGCTGCCAATGAAAATGTAATGAGTCTTGGCAATTCACCCTTATTTGCAACATGGTCTTTGAAAGATGGCAGTACCCTTGCTTTCCATTTTGATACGGAGTTGAGTGATATGGAAAGCAGGGCGTGATCGATAAATGGATTCTCGAAACGTTCAAACACAGAAGCTGCAAATGCCTTCACTTCTTCTAAAGGAAGTGGTACCTGCGGAACGATTTCTTCCATAACTACTTGTCGAATAAATTTGCCCATGATTTCATCATGCATACAGTCACGGACAATGTCCAAACCATAGAGATAGCCTGCTAACACAGACGCTGTATGTGCACCGTTTAAAACACGTACCTTTCTCTCTCTGTATGGTTTTTGATTATCTGTAAATACAACTGGGAGTCCTGCTTTATCCAAAGGAAGTTCCCCGCTGATATCCTTGTTACTCTCAATTACCCAAAGCCCAAATGGTTCTCCGACATCAACTAAGTTATCCTGATATCCAAGTTCCTCACAAATGCTTGCCACTTCATTTCTCGGATAACCTGTTACAATACGGTCAACAAGTGTGCTGCAGAATACGCAGGACGCTTGCACCCAGACTTTAAACGTTAATGGCAATTTCCATGCATCACAAAGTGCCAACACACATTCTCTTAATTTGCCACCATTATTTTCAATTAATTCGACCGGAAGAATAATGATACCTTTATTTGCATCCCCGTCAAATGCTTTATAGCGTTCATACAAAAATTTTGTTAATTTTCCAGGATATGTAGTTGGAAGTCCATCGAAATTGTCATTTTCGTCAAGCACAATTCCTGCTTCTGTCGTATTGGACACAACAAAACGTAAACTGTCTAATTTTGCAAGAGCCATATATTCATCATAATCGTCCTTACAGTCTAACACTTTTGAAACGGAAGTAACGATGCGGCTGTCATTCACTGTCTGTCCGTTCTCTTTTCCGCGAAGAACAACTGTGTATAAATTATCCTGTTTCTCAAACATTTCCAGACTACCAAATGAAATTGGCTTCACAATTGCGATGCTGCCATCAAACACGCCTGCCTCGTTTGCCACATCAATCATATAGTCAACAAATGCACGAAGGAAATTTCCTTCACCAAATTGAATCACCTTAATTGGTCTCTCTGTTTTTTGAATCATTTTTGCGTTTAAATTTTCCATGATAATCCCTCTCTATACTTTACTATTCAGCCATGAAGCTCGAATCCGCTACGCTACTTCCACTGTGCGCGCTTTCTCACTAGGCTCGATAATCTCGCCAAGTGTTCAATGTGTCGCTTAGGCTATACTCATCTGAATAGTAACATAATATTTTTATATTTTATATCACAATATTGACGTTTTTCTTTTATTTTAGTAAAATATTGATATCTAGGAGGATTATTTCTTATGGCATTTTTTGAAGATACACCGGACCATTTTGTAAGTACCGTTGCAAGAAAATTTTCCATGCCTGCCATGCACTACCATAATTCCTATGAATTGTATTATTTAGAGGCCGGCAGTCGTGAATATTTTGTAGAAGATAAGTTCTTTTCCGTGTCGGCAGGGGACTTTATTTTGATTGCTCCAAATAAGTTTCATCGCACCGGTGGTGCGTACTCGCTTCGTACCATTGTTGGATTTACATACGACTATTTAGCAGAGACCTACACCCCAAGCGCGCTGAAGGATTTGCTGCGTTGTTTCGATAAGGTGTTCATCTCCCCTCCGGAAAGCATGCAGGAGGAATTAAAAGGACTCTTAAAATCTCTGGCTGACGACACAAGGCAGACCGACTTTGCTGTGGACCTTGCCACACTGCTTCGCAAGCTATCTAAATGTACGCCAGATACAGCTTACGATGAGAGAATCAGTAATATCATTAAATATATCAATAAGCATTTTTCGGAAATACACTCCATTGACCAGATTGCAGAGCAGATGCATGTATCCAAGCATCATCTGTGCCGTGTATTCAAAGAGGCTATGGGGATAACGATGATTGATTATCTGAATAACATTCGTGTGAAAAATGCTTGCAATTTTTTGGAATCCTCAGACAAAGATATGCTGGAAATCTCGCAGCTCTGCGGATTTAATTCGTCTGCGTATTTCGGGAATGTGTTTAAGAAGATAACGGGGTATTCGCCGCTGAAGTATAAGAAGATGTATAAGAAATAAAAGGAGCCTCGGCAAAAACGCCGAGGCTATTACTCTCCTATTATTATCGGTGCCAAGTATAATAATATAAATCTCTTCCACTGGATTTAATGCAGTAATTGCCTCAAATCACCGAATATATCATAAGTTGCGCAAAAATGTTTCCAACTTACTTGCGATAAGCCGATGTCCCATATCATTCGGATGAAGACCATCTGGAATATAAGTTATCCTTATTTCATCTACCATAGGCTGCAAACCACTATTGGCATATAGGTCCAATACAGGAAGGGAATAATACTCCGCAACTTCCCGAATAATATCCACATACTCTTTTAAAGTCCCATACTCCTCTGCTTTGCATTCTCCACGCGCAGACAATTCATTACATCTATGAAGTGGTGTAATGATTACAATTGTCTTATCTGGATACTTTTTAATAAGACCTGAATATAAATAATGACAAGCTCCATAAAAGGTTTCCGGACTTCGGTCCGAAAAATTCCCTAATGGCGCATCTCCATGTCCGAAATCATTTGTTCCTCCAAACACAACCACTACATCCGCATCACTATCCATTTGTATAAACCTTTGAGAAAAAGAGTTTGTATCAACATAAACATTCTGGCCAATTGCTTTTTGAACAGCATATCTAGTTCCACTAATACCGTAATTTCTAGCTTCAGAAAGTCCGACTTGCTCTTTTAGAATGTTGATATATATGCATTCTTGGCAACTCGTTCCAACGCCTTGAGTAATACTATCTCCTAGGAAATTGATTTTTTTATTTAACAAATCCATGTTCTTTCTCCACATACAGAATCACTTGACACACTGTTTAATAACCTCTTATCCTCTAAACTGAAACAACTTATTCAGCCATTCAATGCTCCAATCTACCCATCTTCCATTATAGTCGCATTTAGTACGGACTTCTTCCGTACACACAGACATACCGTGTACACCGTGCGGCAGAACATGCAATTCAAAAGGGACACTTGCCTTTGATAATGCACTGGCCATCCGTAGGCTGTTCTCTACGGATACACTAGCATCCTCAGCCGTATGCCACAAAAACGCTGGTGGCGTCTGTTCATCTACATGTCGATCCAATCCGAACCAGATAAATTCAGCACTGCCGACCTCTGCTCCACTGACATTCCCTATCGAACGAACGTGAGCAAATTCATCTGACGTAATTACCGGATAGCCTAAAATCATCGCATCCGGCCTTATATTTTCTTTTCCACCAAACACGTTCAAAAAACGTTCCTCATTAAAAAGAGTACCAAGAGAGGCGGCCAGATGACCTCCTGCCGAAAACCCACAAACTGCTATCTGATCTTTTGCTGTAAACCATTCATCAGAATTTTTCCGTATATGAGCAATTGTAGAAGCCAACTGCATCAATGGTTGAAAATTCCTTGCCTTCTCACCTACAGAATAGGTTAGGATAAATGTATTGTATCCGGCTGCAAAATAGCATTGAGCTACCGGTTCTGCCTCTCTTGCGGATATAGCCCCATAGCCTCCTCCTGGGCAAATAATAATGGCCGGGTTCATACGATGCATCAGTTCATTCGTTTCATTATTGGTATGAATCCAAGCTTTCACACTGCAATCCGGTGCTTTTTCTGGGGTGAATTCAAAAAAACGCATTTATTGTTCGTCTCCTCTGTTTCCATTTTATAATCTTACCACTGCACTTGCCAACGTGAATGATGTTGTTCGTCTACACTAGTAATTTCCTTTTTTTGATATATTGAGTTCTGACAGTGCTCTCTCAATAAAGAATCAAACATTTCAGAATCCATCGGTAAGGATATCTTACTGTTTCCTAACCATTCTGACAAATATGCTGCATTGGATAATTCCAGTTACTAAGTAGTTCATATCAGGTATCACAGCCTCTCGATATTCTTTCCTCTTTAGAACCGAATCTCTACATTGCGGAAATTGAAAAGGATTTTCAACTACTCTATCATAGATTTTTGCAACACCATCCAAGAAATGACTTGCAGCCTGCTCATTCTTCAATTGATAGAGTAGATAAAAAACCAGTTTGTCTAAAAGTTCATTCGCTCGTTCCGTAATTATTAAGTTATAAGTCATACCGTTCCCTCATTTCTGCCAATGCCCTCCTAGCATCTTTTGTCTTTCCTTCTATGATTTGCTGTTCTGACATTTCAAGTTCCCTATACATATTAACTTGACGCATTATGCCTTCGTAGATTTCCATACTCATAATCACCATATCTCCGTATCCATTCTTTGTTACATAAATTGGTTCATCTGCTTTATGACAAATTTCTGAAATTTTTGATGTGTTTTTTAGTTTGTTAATTGGAATAATTTGTGGCATACAAGTACCTTCTTTCTTTTTTAATGTCATAATTGTACCATAATTATACCACGGATTCAATAATTCTGTTGTACTCATAATAATTTTCTTCCTTCCCCAGTTTCTTAGTTACTTATTTTTTGCAAATAAAAAGCAATCATAGGCACTCCACCTCCCATATTCAGTTCCATCAAATTGAAATTCTCTGACAGATATGTCTTGAAATTCAGATACGTTTCTTGAAAAACGCCACTTAGACACTTTGAATGATTTGAAACAAATCTGTGTCATGTTTTGATGTAATAAAATTGTAGCATAACGCCACATCTATTTTCAACAATTAGAATGTTGATAACTCGTAAAAATATGTGCATAGAGTGTGGAAAACTGTATGAGTTATCCACACTAGCCCAAAAGAGAGCTCGCATTTGCGAACTCTCTTTCCACTTAAATTGTAATTATCTCTGCACTCTCGCGCCGGCTCCACCCATGATGGCTTCTACTTCTTTCTTGCTTGCCATTGTTGTGTCACCAGGAGTTGTCATAGCAAGTGCGCCATGTGCTGCACCATAATTTACTGCGATTTCAGCATCGCCTGTTGTCATAAGACCATAGATAAGGCCTGATGCGAAGGAATCTCCGCCACCTACACGGTCCATGATTTCAAGTCCTTTGTAATCTTTTGCTTTGTAGATTTCTCCACCTGCCCAGCAAAGTGCTGACCAGTCATTTACAGTCGCTGTTTTAACTTCACGGAGTGTAGTTCCAACTGCTTTGAAGTTTGGATATGTCTTCACTGCTTCGTTAATCATCTTCTTGTAACCTTCGATGTTTAACTCTTTTAAGTTTTCATCGTTACCTTCGATTTCAAAACCAAGGCATGCTGTGAAATCTTCTTCGTTACCAATCATAACGTCTACGTATTTTGCGATTTCTTTATTTACCTCTTGAGCTTTTGCGTGTCCGCCGATTGCACTCCACATAGATGGACGGTAGTTCAGGTCGTAAGATACGATTGTACCGTATTTTTTTGCTGTTTTAATAGCTGCAAGTACAGTTTCACAAGATTGTTCTGATAAAGCTGCGTAGATACCGCCTGTGTGTAACCAGCGTACTCCAAGTTCACCGAAAATGTAATCGAAATCAAAATCTTCTGGTGTTGCTTTAGAAATTGCTGTGTTCGCACGGTCAGAGCATCCTACTGCACCACGGATACCAAATCCTCTCTCTGTAAAGTTAAGTCCGTTACGGCAAGTTCTTCCGATACCGTCTGTCTTCATCCATTTGATTAATGATGTATCAACTCCACCTTGAAGGATGAAATCTTCCATTAACATACCAACTTCGTTATCCGCAAATGCTGTGATAACGGCTGTTTTTAATCCAAAACATCTTCTAAGTCCACGAACAACATTGTATTCTCCGCCGCCTTCCCATGCACGGAAGCTGCGAGCTGTACGAATACGTCCTTCGCCCGGGTCAAGACGAAGCATTACTTCACCTAATGAAACTGCATCAAATTTACATTCATTTGCTGGTCTTAAATTTAAATTCATTGTATATCTCCTATCTTTTATTTCATTTTATGTTTTCAACGCACCCTTAATTTCCAAGGTGCATGTTTCAGCTCCAAAGCCGATCTACTAACCGCGAATTTCCTTCACAAGTGCCACTGCTTCAGCTGTCATTTCTTTAATCTTATCAAATTCGCCTGCTGCAATCATGTCACCTTTTACCATCCAGCTTCCGCCACATGCAACGATTTTCTTGAATCCAAGATAATCTGCCAGGTTCTTTGCGCTAATTCCACCTGTAGGCATGAATTTCACGTTTGTGTAAGGTGCTGCTAACGCTTTGATTGTTGCTACTCCACCAAACTGTTCTGCAGGGAAGAATTTGATTACTTCCAAACCACGTTTTACAGCCTGCGCTACTTCCGAAGGAGTAATACATCCTGGTAAAACTAAGATATCTTTTGATAAGCAGTAATCTACGATTTCCGGGTCAAATCCTGGGCTAACGATAAATTTCGCACCAGCTGCCACTGCACGATCCACTTGGTCAATTGTTAATACAGTTCCTGCACCAATCAGCATTTCCGGGAACTGCTCTGCCATAATGCGGATTGATTCTTCTGCTGCTTCTGTACGGAAGGTTACTTCTGCACATGGAAGTCCACCATCGCAAAGTGCTTTTGCAAGTGGAGCCGCATCTTTTACATCATTTAATACAACTACCGGTACAACGCCCATGTCTTGTACTCTTGTTAATAATTCGTTCATTTTTTCTCTCTCCTTTATTTTATTAGTCATGCCAGCTCGAATTCGCTTTGCTACTTCTCGCTGATGACGAGCGTCATATACCATCCAGCAGAAAACCCTGCTTACATGCAAGCATGCCGCATGATTTTCTACTATCTGTTGCATGACTAGACGTTGAAATCAAAGTATCTCTTTGCATTGTTATAAGAAATACCTTTTACGATTTTCTCTAATACTTTATAATCTGCTGGGTATTCGCCGTTTTCTACCCATCCACCGATTAATTCACACATAATTCTGCGGAAATACTCGTGTCTTGTGTATGATAAGAAACTTCTTGAGTCTGTCAACATACCGATGAAGTTTCCAAGTAAACCAAGATTTCCAAGAGAAATCATCTGGTCCATCATACCTTGCTTGTGGTCATTGAACCACCATCCGCTACCTTGTTGAATCTTACCAATTGCTTCTGTACCTTGGAAGCATCCGATGATGGTTCCGATTGCAGCATTGTCTGTTGGATTCAAGCTATAAATAATGGTTTTTGGAAGTTCATCTGTTACAACTAACGCATTTAAGTAATCTGCCATTTCAGAAGATGGCGCATAAGTATTGATGCAGTCCACACCTGTATCTGGTCCTAAGCTACGGTAAATGACTTGGTTGTTATCACGTTTTGCACCGTAGTGAAGCTGCATTGCCCAGCCTTTTTTGCTGTATGCTCTTCCCATTGCAATCATGTAAGCGGTTTTGAATTTTCTTTCTTCATCTTTGCTTGCCATTTCGCCTGCAAGTCTCTTCGCAAAGATTGCTTCGATTTCTTCGTCTGAAGCAGGCTCATACATGATGTATTCCAAACCGTGGTCTGAAATCTTACATCCAACTTTTTCAAAGAAATCCATTCTTACCTGAAGTGCTGCAAGAAGGCTCTTGAAGTTGTTAATTGAAACGCCGCTCACATCACTCAGTTTCGCTAGGTAATCTAAGTAATCCGGTTTTTCCAAATTCATCGCCTTGTCTGGTCTCCATGCCGGAAGTACCTGTACATCAAAGCTATCATCTTCTTTGATTTTGATGTGCCATTCGAGAGAATCGATTGGGTCATCTGTTGTACAAAGCAATGTAACATTGGATTGTCTGATAATATTTCTTACAGTCATGCTGTCTTCTGCAAGTTTTGCATTACAAAGGTTCCATACCTCTTCTGCTGTATCACCGTTCAAATTTCCCTCGTATCCAAAGTAGGTTTTTAATTCCAAATGGCTCCAGTGATACAATGGATTACCAATTGCCAACTCAAGTGTCTCTGCCCATTTCTGGAATTTTTCACGGTCTGTTGCATCTCCTGTAATGTATTTTTCTTCCACACCGTTAGAACGCATTTGACGCCATTTATAGTGGTCTCCACCAAGCCAAACCTGTGTGATGTTATCAAATTTTCTGTCTTCATAAATTTCCTGTGGATTAATGTGGCAGTGGTAGTCGATAATCGGCATTACCGCTGCATATTCATGATATAATTTCTTTGCTGTCTCAGTCGACAGCAAGAAATCTTTGTCCATAAATGCTTTCATTTTATTTCACCTCGTATATATTTTTTTCAACTATTCAGAGCCACCTCGAAAACACGTTGTGTTTGCTTAGCTCTGAACAGTTACACGTACTTTTTTAGTGTCGCTCTAACAGCGCCCGGTCCTGCAATCATTTCTTTCAGATAACCAGCTACTTTTTCTGCCATACCTACTTCATATAGGTTTACGCCCCAAATCTTTGCATCCTCAAGAAGTGGTTTCACTGCTGCTTCTACATCAGCTTCTTTACCTAATTCCAAGCCTGCTACATATGGGCATACAGCCTCCAAAAGTGGGTCTGGACTGAGTTCGAATTTTTCACCGTTATCATTTACACCCATGAGATATCTTAACCATCCGGCAAATACAACTGGGATTAATTTCAAGTCTGCTACGTCCAGGTTGTCTGCTGCTGCGTATGCTTTGATTGTCTCACCGAAACGGATTGCTAACTTTTGTGAAGTATCTGTCGCAATACGCTGTGGTGTGTCAGGCATAAATGGATTTGGAATACGTACGTTAAGCACGGTATCGATAAATTCTTTTGGATCAAGTACGCCTGGATTTACAACTACCGGAAGACCTTCCACATAACCAACTGTCTCTACCAATTTTTTCAGTTCTGCATCTTTCATTTCTTCGGAAATCTTTTCGTATCCTAGGATACATCCGAAGACTGCTAAACAGGTATGAAGTGGATTCAGACAAGTACATACTTTCATCTTTTCTACTTTATCTACAGTTTCGCGTTCTGTGAACATTAAGCCGCCCTTTTCAAGTGCTGCATTTCTTCCATTCGGAAATGCATCTTCGATAACAAGATATTCTGTTTCTTCTGCATTTACAAATGGAGCAACCCATGTGTTCTTTGAAGTAACAACCGGCTCTAACTCTTCCACACCGTCAGCCTTTAAGATTGCTTCTACAGAAGCATCCGGTCTTGGAGTAATCTTATCAATCATAGACCAAGGG
>JAXJXL010000138.1:0-14651 GCA_036307525.1 Faecalimonas sp. | reverse complement strand
CTCTTACTGATCATCAGCGCAACCTGTATAGTAGTTTTAGAAATCTATCGTAGAAAGAAAACAGTAAACTAATTATTTCATCGCGAAAAATGATAATATGAATTGCCGAAAGGAGGCATCAAAAGTGAAACTGAATATTCGACGATGCCGACCACCGGCATTGATAAAGGCGAGAGCGTCCAATCTGTAAAAACAGATTGGGCGCTCTCTTTTTGTCTATTCGACAAAAAACAATAAAAACTACCGCAACACGACGGTAGGTGGCAAATTCTAACAAACAAATTCCGACAAGGCGGTGATACCAATGGACGAGGAAATACAGTCACAACCTTATATGAATACAACATAGGAAAAGAAATGGCGTGGCAGCATTGCCCACCGGATTAGCAGACTACCGCAGTAGGTAGTGCTGTCTTACGGCGAGGATGTTACCAATGGCAAAATACTACCGTTACATAGTTTGTTTGGTGTTTCCCAATCAAGCAATACACCGGAGAGGACAAAAAACACACCATACGCACAGTCACCACAAAAGTGCGTCGGATAACAACCGAAGGTCGGACAAACCTCCCGGAAGAATAAACAATCCTAACCGTAACGCCAAATTTACCTCTTATTTTTTAAGGGGTGAGTTTGGCGTTTTTTGCCACGCCTATAAGAGTATAGCACAAGCCGTTCGCAAATACGGTCGCACTTTGCGTGTCGGATGCAGAGATCCTCCGTCGAGTGATTTTTCTTTAACCCGAAAAATCACAATGACTGGAGGAAAAACAAATGGATGTTTACTGTCCGAAAAAAGATCCCCGTCCTGCTCGCAGAAAGGACAAGGACAACCCCTACGAAATTTTCAGCGTAGGTATCAACACCGACAACCCGCATTTCTACGTTTCATTCAAGGATGGACAAGGTGTTCAGATTTGTATGGAAATAGACCGAGCGTTATTTGAACTGCTTGACCGCTTTGAGTTGGATGACTTATCCTTTCTCAATGAATGGGACAGGCATATCGAACATAGTGAGCTGACCGAAGCGGCTTTACATACAAGAGCCATTGCAGACATTGAGTGTGTAGAGATTACCGCTTACAAGAGTATGCGAAACGAGCAACTGCGCCGAGCGATAGCGGCTCTGCCTGAAACACAGCGCCGCAGGCTTGTGATGCATTACTTTGACGGTCTTACTTACGAAGAAATTGCCGAAAGAGAAAAATGCACCCACCCTGCGGTCATCAAGTCCGTAAAGGCAGCAATTTCCAAACTCAAAAAATATCTATCCAAATAGGGTTACAATTTAGCCTTTAAGTGAGGAAACAGGCAAAGGACATCAAACCGTCTTTTGCCTGTTTTCTATATATAATGCGGAGGTATTGATCTTGAAAAAAGTCATTCTATTTTTAATCATTATCTGTTTGCTTGTGTTTGTTTTTGCGGGTTACAAGATCACAAACGAATTGAGAGCACAGAAAGAAGAAATCAACGATTTCAATGAGCTTGCCGAACTCGTTGCCGAGAGTACAAACACCCCAGAACAAACCGAGCCTACCATCGAGCAAGAAAACAACGACCCAAGCATCGACATGGAAACGACACCCATTATCCCAGCCCGAAATCTTGCGCCATTGTTTGAGAAAAATGCAGATTGCATTGGTTGGGTATATATCGAGGGTACTGCGGTAGATTATCCCGTGATGCACACGCCCGATGAGCCGCAAAAGTATCTGCGAAAGAACTTTGATAAAGAGTACAGCTCAGCAGGAGTACCATTCTTAAACGGCATTTGCACCTTGGATTGCGACCACCTTATCCTTTACGGTCACAATATGAAGAACGGCACAATGTTCTCCGACGTGACACAATACCGAAGCAAGAATTATTACTTGGAGCATCCTTTCATCGAATTTGAAACCGTGCACGGCTTAAAGCGTTATGCCATTTTTGCGGTAGTGCAGGTTAAGAACAATGAAGGATGGTATGCGTTCCATACCTCTACTGATGAAAGCGAATACAATACCAGGATAGCAGAAATTAAGGAAAGGTCTTTATATGATACAAAGATAACCCCTATATACGGTCAACAACTTATCACTCTATCTACCTGCTACGGAGCAACCAAAAGCGACCGTATTATTGTTGTTGGAGTTGAAATGCACGATTAAACACTTGCCGTAAGAAAAATCAAAAAATTTTTTCAAATAGGGTTACAATTTTGCCTTTTAGTGAGGAAACAGGTGAAGGACAACGGATAGTCCTTTACCTGTTTTCCGTTTATATAGCGGTGAATGGGTTGTTCCTTGACAACCGAATACCCATTCATCAAATACTTTCCTATTGCTATTGTGATGAGCATAAGCCACGTTAGATACTGCGCCACGATCTGCTCTGCAGGGAGCGAGCAACAGTAGTCTATAAGCATTGGGTAGCTCCCAATGTGGCAATGACAAGCAATAGGGATAATGATACTCCCGTCCAGCCACAGTCCGAGCGTGATAAACGAAGTCCGGCGTGAAGCCGTCGCAGGCAATGGGGGCGGTTGTGTGAGAACCACGCAAGGGTGAAATTCCCGTGGAGCTGATACGCTGTCAGCCGTTTGATGACTTCCCAACAGAAAATCGGGGTGTCGAGGACAAATAGATTTTCTTGAAATAAGGTCAAACGGCAAAACGGGTCATCAGAACGGGAGTATGTTTATATCTCTCCGACCTTAATTCTGTTTTGTTGTTTGACCTCCTACATAGGCGAACCGCCTAAATTTCAAAGGAGGTCTATTTATATGGAGAATACCGTCACATTTGTTCGGGGAGATATGTTTTATGCGGATATGCCGCAAGGAGTCGGCTCCGAACAATCAGGATACCGCCCCGTAATCATTCTGCAAAACAACGTGGGCAACAAGCACAGCACTACGGTCATCGTAGCACCACTTACACGTGTTATGCACGGCAAAGCGAAATTACCTACCCACTACACTATGAAGGCTCAAAACGGCCTTGAGAAGCCGTCTATCGTGCTTTTAGAGCAAATACACACACTTGATAAGAAAAGACTCACTAAATACATTGGCAGAGCAACCGACACTCAGCTTGCCGGGATTGAATTTGCTCTTGCTATCAGTTTAGGACTTATTGATCCGGTCAGTAAAGCAATCGAAATTGGTTTGTGCAGCACCTGCAAGGATATGTTATCCAACGCAGGTGCTTTTTCTATCGAAAGCAAAAACACCGCCTGTACTTGTTCTCGTTGCGGTTTCCCCAAGGGAGTGGTATATAAGGTAAAGCAAAAAGGAGGTTCATAATGAGCGACAAAAAAATTGATAATCTATATGCTGCGTTGATGATCATTGAAATACTCCTTGAAAAAGGCTTAATCAATCAAGCCACCTATTCCAATATTGTAAAAAATGCAAAATCGCACATTTAACAAATGGAGCGATTTTTTCTACAATATAATCATCAAAGATTGGAGGTAAAAATATGAACACAGCAGTAAACCAATACAATTACAGATTTAAGTTGACGGACTATGCAATGTTTGACCGCAACCGTCAAAGGAGAGTTTCAATTTACGGACGAGTTTCCACCGAGCACGAAGCACAGTTGTCGGCATTAGAAAACCAAATGCAATGGTACGATGACCAAGCGAAATATCATCCGAATTGGACGGTCGTGGAAAAGTATATTGATGAAGGTATCACCGGCACACAAGCTAAAAAGCGTCCTGCGTTTCTCCGTATGTTGGAGGATGCACGAAGCGGCAAATTTGATTTGATCGTAACGAGAGAGGTTTGCCGATTTGCCCGTAATGTGGTTGATACCCTTGTGGTAACAAGAGAATTAAAGAACATCGGTGTTGAGGTGTTTTTCATTGATGATAACATCTGGACAATGGATGGCGACGGAGAGTTGCGTTTGTCCCTTATGGCAACCTTGGCACAGGAAGAAAGCCGTAAAACATCCGAGCGTGTAAAGGCAGGTCAGAAAATCAGCCGTGATAACGGCGTCCTTTATGGAAACGGCAACATTTTAGGTTATGACCGAGTTGGCGATACTTACGTTATCAACGAAGAGCAAGCCGAAACGGTGCGAATGATATTTGACCTTTACCTGCAGGGATATGGCTCGATGAAGATAGCGAACATTCTCACCGAGCGCAAACGCAAAACGGCAAGCGGCTTGGTAAAGTGGAGCATATCGAATATTATGAGAGCAATCCGAAATGCCACTTACACCGGAACGAAATGCTACAACAAATCCCGTAGCAACAACTTTTTGGAGCAGAAGCGCATCAATAACCTTGATATGTCCACCTATGAATATGTTGAGGGTGATTTCCCCGCCATTGTATCGCAAGAAGTATGGGATAAGGCACAAGAGATACGGACGAGCCGTGTAAAACCGTCTTTGGTATCGTCAACCAAGACCACACATAGCAAGCGTGACTCTAAAGATATATGGGTCAATTTGCTTCGGTGTTCGTGCGGATCTTCTTTCCGCAAAAACAAGTGGCACACCAAAAACGACGGTGGCATTTCCTACGGTTATCAATGCTACAATCAACTGAACAACGGTAACAAAAAGAAACGAGTTGAGCTTGGTTTGGATGCCGAGGGATATTGCGACAGCCGTATGATTGCCGATTGGAAACTTGATTTTATGGCAAAATCCCTTTTAGAGCACCTATGGACGGACAGAAAAGAGTCTGTTTTACTTGCGCTTGACCTTATAAAGAGGTATTATAGGGATGAACGAGTAACGAGTGGCAAGGGCGATACCGCCGCCACTCAAGCAAAACTCAATAAAGCCACGACACGATTGCAAAATCTAATTGCAATGAGAGCTGACGGAGAAATCACAAAGGACGAGTACCAAGCAATGCGCTCCCCGGTAGATGCTGAAATACGTGCTTTGGAGAAGTCTTTGGAAGATGCACCGCAAGCCGAGGAACAAGGAACCGCATTGAACTTGACAGAGATCACCGCAACATTACATTCTCTCGTAGATTTCAGCGAAGCAACGCTTAACCACGATGTAATCAAGAAGTTTGTATATATGGTGACACCGACTTCTGACACCTCTTTTCATTGGTATGTTAATTTGAGTGGAAACACCAAGGCAAGAGCCACATACACGGTAGAGGGACGGAAAAAGAAGAACGTTATCAAGTTAGAGGAAATCGAGGAGATTTCCTCGTTACATAGGAAAGAGAACGAGGATGCAACAGTACTCATTCAAAACCCCCTTATATTTGCCTTGCTTCACAGGCGGCTATAGCCGACAAGTAGTACACTGGCAACGCAGTTGTCAAAGGACAAACTAAATTATCCTGAAAGGGACAAATAAAATTATTCTGAAACAAAAACATATAGAGAATCTTGTATGGGCTTTCGAGCCCGTCCAGGGTTCTCTTTTTTTTGTACTTTTTTTCACGGTTGTTACCCTTGGGCTGAGACAATTCCATAGTGCATCGACTACACGGCAGATATCTTTTCGGTTCCTTTTCGGCTATCATTTTCGGAAGAAAAAGAGAGAAAAAAATCCGAGAAAATCCAGAAAAGAAACAGTTGCACCGGCTGACTGCTGCCATTGGAAAAACCAAAGAAAACCGCATAAATACAGGGATTTAGCCGAAGAACAACCGAAGAAAAAAGAGAGAACGGACGGAAGAGAGAGAACAGAAAGAGGACCTGAAAACTCGATTGGAAACAAAATTGGCTTTCCTCATTCCAGATTTATATTGAGAAAAGAAAACGAAGAAGAAAAGAAAAAAGGGATGCTGGAGAAGGGAAAGAAGAGGGATGGAGAATGCGGAGCGGAGTGGCTGACGGCGGGAGGCCGGAGGGCAAGTGAGCGGAGCATCCTCAGGATAAAAAACTTTGTCCCAAATGGAGAAAATAAGGGTAATAACGATTGTCTTTTAACAGCAGTAAAAGAACTTAATTAGGTTTAAGAAGGAATCCCTCTACGAAAGATTCGTAGGGGGATTTTTGTGTTGTGGTGGGAGTGCGATGTGGTATAATGGATGTAGATAAATCTGAATTTGTAGTAATTTTATCTGTTATCGATAGATTTATTAAATAAACAAATGAAGGGAGAAAAGTATGCCGTACAATTGCAAGGGAGATTTATACAAAATAGAAATCGTTAAAAAATTACAGAATATGGGATATAATGTTAAAAGTGTAAACGCCCTAAATAAAATTATGGAAAAAATGGGACTGTTAGTTCATTATGGTAATGGTTGGGGGACCACTGATAAAGGGGCTAAGTTCTCGATGTGGCATAAAGGAGTATTGAATTCTGATGCATGGCATCCTGAACTTGTCGATGAGATTATTAAGTATTTGAAGAACAAATAACATATTACTGAGATGAATTCCAATTTGTTTAACACGATAATCTGCCGCAAGGCTTGATTATAAATATTATATTTTAAGGAGATTGCTGTTTGAGAAAAAACAACACTTTGGAGATTGTGGCATAACCGGGAGGTTATGAAAATCAGTCAAATCGTAACCTCCCAGTATTGCAGTCAACAATCATCAGGAGGAAAAATTAATGAATAAAAATGACTATATCATTCGTTTAGAAAGAAAAGAAGAATACAGAGAAGTTGAAACACTTGTAAGAGAAGCCTTTTGGAATGTGTATCGGCCAGGGTGCTTAGAACACTATGTGCTGAATCAATTAAGAGATGATGACGCATTTGTACCAGAACTCGATTTTGTAATGGAAAAGGATGGAAAGTTGATTGGGCAAAATATGTTTATGCGTGCGACTATCAAAGCAGATGATGGTCGAGATATACCAATTATGACAATGGGTCCAATCTGCATTACGCCAGAGTTGAAGCGAAAAGGATATGGAAAGAAGTTGTTGGATTCTTCTTTGGAAAAAGCAGCAGAACTAGGTTGCGGTGCATTGTGCTTTGAGGGGAATATCAACTTCTATGGAAAAAGTGGATTCACATTTGCAAGTGAGTTTGGTATTCGTTATCATGGTTTGCCGGAAGGTGCGGATGCATCGTTCTTTCTTTGCAAGGAATTAATTCCGGGATATTTAAACGGTGTGACAGGGGTGTATGCGCCACCGCAAGGGTATTTTGTGAATGAAGAAGAGGCGGAAGAATTTGATAAGGAATTTTCTTATAAAGAGAAATTGAAACTTCCAGGACAACTTTTCTAAGTAAACGATGAAATGCAGTGTTCTCGTGCGTGATACGAATCGTGTCGCGCATGTGACACTGCGTTTCTTTATGTTTATGATGTCTTTTGCTATTTTTGAATTAGCCAATGTGCAAAATTTAAAAGCGAAAGGATTATGAACAATGAAAGAAAATGGGAAAAGATTATTATGTATAGGATGCGTGTTCAACATAGTATTTATTATTTGGACCTTGTTGATACAGAGGGTGGACGTAAGTCCGCTTGGAGTAAGAGGAACGAATATAGGTTTTGCAACGATTAACTGTTGGTTTCACAAATTAACAGGTGTGCATATGAAAATCTATACTATCACAGATTGGTTGGGACTTGTTCCAATTTTTATTTGCGTCATATTCGGTGTAATTGGATTTGTTCAATGGATTAAAAGAAGAAGTATTCATAAAGTGGACTACGATATTATTCTGTTGGGGATATATTACATTCTAGTGATATTTGGGTATCTTATTTTTGAGATGATACCTATTAATTACAGACCGATACTCATTGAAGGATTTTTAGAGGCATCTTATCCATCATCGACTACGCTTCTCGTACTTTGTGTAATGCCAACACTTATGGAACAGGTGAATCGCAGGATAGAAAATGCAATTATCAAAGGAATTGTAAGAGTTCTTGTTATTTGCTTTTCTCTATTTATGGTACTAGGAAGGCTAATTTCCGGTGTTCATTGGTTGACAGATATTGTGGGCTCCATTATGCTCAGTATGGGATTATTTTGTATCTATAAAGCGGTTGTATATTATGTTATAAAGAGAAAGTGAAATAGGAGATTCAGTCATGGAATTTCATGAAAAACTACAAGAACTACGAAAAGGCAGGGGGCTGACACAGGAAGAATTAGCAGATGCGTTATATGTATCCAGAACGGCTATTTCAAAATGGGAGTCAGGCAGAGGATACCCAAGTATTGATTCATTAAAGGAAATATCGAATTACTTTTCTGTGACAATTGATGATTTATTATCGAGTGAAAAATTACTCTCTATTGCAGAAAAGGAAAATAAAGCAAATCTACGAAGCGTGTGTGATTTATTATTTGGATTATTGGATATATGTTCCTTTATTTTAATCATCTTACCGCTTTATCCGAATAAGGTAAACGGATTTGTTGAGACAGTAAATTTATTTGCATATACACAGATGGCATTCCTGAATCGCTTACTATATTGGGTTATGTTTATTTCTCTTGTTGTAGCAGGACTCATTAAATTGCTATTGACAAAGTTTAAAATCGAAAGGTGTAGCAATACTGTCACGGGTGCATCAATGATACTTAGTATTTTGACTGTATTATTTATGGCAATGACAAGAGAAGCATACGCAGTAGTGGTTGTATTCATACTGTTAGTAATGAAAGGATTATTGCTTCTGAAGTGTACCAAGATATAAGGAAAAAAGATGTCTATTAACTTAGAAATTCAAATTTAACTCTCTACTTTGCGTAGGTAGTAAAAATCTCCTTGTATATTTATGATATTAGTATAGGAGGTATAAACAAATGAACCAATATGTAACAGGAGCAGTTATCAAAGAATTGCGAGAAAAACATCAATTTACGCAGGCTGAACTCGCTAAAAAACTAAATATTTCAGATAAAACAGTTTCTAAGTGGGAGACGGCAAAAGGATATCCGGACATTTCTTTGCTTGAACCAATCGCAAAGCTTTTTGGAATATCAGTTACAGAATTGATTTCGGGAAATGCTGTCAATAATGTGAACGTTTCGGCAAATGTGATGCGTTCAAAATTTTATGTATGTCCGGTTTGTGGAAATAGTATTCATGGCATGGGTGAAGCAGTCATACAATGCCATGGTATAATTCTTGCACCATGTCAGGAGGAAGAAACAGATGAGAATCATAAAATCTTTATTGAAAGAGTGGAAGATGAATATTATGTTCGTATTGAACATGATATGACGAAACGCCATTATATTTCTTTTATAGCGGCATTGTCATCTGATAAACTTCAGATGGTAAAACTGTATCCAGAAGGAAATTCGGAAGCGAGGGTAAAGATGAATGGAGTAAAAAAGATTCTTTTCTATTGTAATAGGGATGGCTTGTTTTCTATTAGTGTTGTTAAAGGTATTGATGATAAGCAGAATGCTTATGATGATATCAAAGAGCGTAAAGATTTAGAGGAAACAGCGAAGTTACTGTTCGGATAATTCTCAAATGACGTGGAAAAGATATAAAAAACTATTGAAATCAATTTTTAATTCGCTTAGGCTTATTATAGGACGTCCAAATAATATGATTTTTACCGCTTTACAGGAGGGAGTTTTGATGAAGAAAGTATTAGATACTTATTCAAGTAAAAACGATATTAATATAAAACAGATTGTAGCCTATAAAGATAACATACTAGAAATTGAAGAGTATAAAGATGGTTTTACAAAAGACGAAACAATGAATGTTATGAGTGTAACAAAATCTGTAACATCATTGCTGGTAGGTATTGCTATTGACCAAGGTTTGATAAAAAGTGTAGACGACTTTGTAATGGACTATTACAAAGAAACATACACTCCTAAAAAAGGAGAGCATACTATATCAAAAGTAACAATTAAACATTTGCTCACAATGACAGCACCTTATAAGGGAAAGAGCGAACCTTGGACAAAGGTTTGCACATCGGAAGATTGGACACTGACAACATTGGATGTTTTGGGTGGTCGCAAAGGTATCACTAATGAATTCAGATACCACACTCTCGGTGTTCAAATCCTTTTGGGAATTATCAGAATTACAAGTGGTATGAATGTGCTTGATTTTGCTAACGAATATCTTTTTAAACCTTTAGGAATTGTACCAAGAAGCAATGCAGGTTGCGAGAGCAAAGAAGACCAGTTTGAGTATTTAATGAACAAAAACGACCACGGAAAGGTTTGGTTTTTGGACCCGACAGGTATGCCAACTGCAGGTTGGGGCTTATCTCTTTCTGCTTATGAAATGGCACAGATAGGTTTGATGGTGCTTAATAACGGAGTTTATAATAATACCCGTATTATAAGTGAGAATTGGATTGAAATGATGACAAAACCCTACATATCTACCGATGAAAAATTTGGAAATCAGGATTATGGTTTTTTGTGGTGGCTTCCTCACAGAACAAGAGAGGTAATTGCCGCTATTGGTGATGGTGGTAATATTATATATGTTGATAGAAAAAATCAAATTGTAGTAGCCATAACTGCACATTTTAAGACTATGGTTTTTGATAGAGTAGAATACATTGAAAAAAATATTGTTGAAGCATTAACAAAGAGTTAAATTCCAGTTTAACGGAGTGACAAATTCCAATTTGCCTACATCCAAAAACAAGGATATGTTGACAATGGTGCATATATAAATTATACTATAAATGAAAACAAGGCTACCGATAGACGGTTAGTCCTTAAGAATATTGTTTAACCAAGAAGGTAATCGCAAGTTTTCTCAGGGCTGGCGATTACTTTTTTGATTGATTTATAAATGCTATTAACAAAGAGGTGATGATACCAAGTATCATCAAAATCAAAGATAATATCTCAAAATCGCTCATATAGTATGCCCTCCTTTCTTACATTTCCATTGCTGGATTTCTATGTAAACGGAGGTCACAGTCCTCCGGAAGAAGGACTAACCGCCTACCGTATATGGTAGCCTTGGGAGTACATTGTAGCATACAAGTAGTAGTCCTGAAAGTACTAAAAATATTTTTGTGAAAAGTGACTAAAGAAGAGAGCAGAAGAAAACGACGGTGCATCGCCCTTGGTCTACAGCAGACCAGGCCGCTATCGCTGACAAGTAGTGCACTGGAAACACAGTAAAAGAACTTAATTAGGTTTAAGAAGGAATCCCTCTACGAAAGATTCATAGGGGGATTTTTGTGTTGTGGCGGGAGTTTTATCTGGTATAATGGATAGAGATAAATTTGAATTCTAAGAGCAGATATTTATAGCAATATAATAACTGTTATATCTTCTCCCTTTGCATAATTTAGACACAGCAAGCCTCAAAACAAAATAGTATTTTTGCCAAATCATACGCTGGACGTTTAATATTTAAAGGACGAACAAATCCTGTCGAGTATAGAAAAGAAGCAACATCCTTTGTTTGCTTTGGGTTCCAGACACGTTTGGCTGATATATCTGCGTATTCGCAACGCTCTGAGTCTGCAATATATTTTAGATGCTTATTCATTTCTGAAATATCGGAATCATTGTTATAATTCTTTAAAGAGACAATAATGACACGACATTTCTTATTCGCATTTTTGATATGTGATACTAGTTTACTATACTTTTTGTCAAAGTCTGAAGGGGAAGACAAAAAAGCATCAACATCGGCTTCGCCAATATGAAGTAAGATGCTTTCAGGATTTAATTTAGCAATGCAAGTGTCATAGTATTCCACTGCGTTATCTATTGACAAATCGGAAAAACTGCGATTGTATAAGCTGCTGTCTAAAGAGAATGCTTGCTTTAGTTCGCAGAGAGGAATGGAAATATCATTGTTTCCGCCAAAAATAATCATTCCGTTTGGATTGGCTAATTTGTTTAATGATTGATATATATTTGTTTGATTCTTAAGCATTGCACAAGGCTCCTTTCTTATCAAGTGTGAGATTTCTAAAGTAGATGACAACATTAAGTGATACGATTGCTAAATTAAGAAGATATACAATCAGTACATAATTTAGTTGTCCACTGATTATTTTTGCAGTGATTCCAGCAATGTAACCGGTAACAATCAGCAAGATAAAAGGCAGACTGGTTCCTTTTGTAGTCCGCGCTTTATATGCCTTGATTACATTGAGTGGCCATGAAAGGCCAAAACAGATTAACATGATAGATTCAAAAATTGCTCCCATTGGGTTTCCTCCTTTTTACTTTGTTTCTGTTATCATAATAAGAAATAGGTGTTACGACAATTTTTTGAAAAATAGAAATACTTTTTTGTAAGAGAATTTATTTATTTTACTTTCAAAAGGTTTTTCAAAAGTAAGAAAATGTGTTAAAGTCAGAATAAGTAAGCGAGGTGAATCATCTATGGGGAATAAAATTACGTTGAAAGGTATTCAGCAGAGTTTCTTTCGAGTTCAAATGGTCTTGATTATTTCGTTGGCACTTTTTTTAGGGATAGCCGGTACTTTAATAAATATTCACTTTGAAAGACAAAAGCGAGACCAGAACCTTCAGAACGTTGCGGAAGCAATTGCACAATCGCCAATTCTCATGGAACAACAGTCTGACAACATGATTTTGACAGAGTATCTAGATTCATTACGAGATACGCTTGATAATATAGATGTTATTTCGATTGTAGATAGTAATCTTATCAGATTGTATCATTCAAATCACGAATTGATAAACACTTCTTATGATGGTACGATACCGAAATTTAACAATGAGAGTGAAGGATATTATGCGGCGAATGACCATGGACCATCCGGCACGCAACGTAGAGCATACGCTGCCATTTATGACGAGGACGGAAACTATATAGGCTTTGTTATGGCAATTATGTTGATGCAGAATATTCATAAGGAAACGTGGCAGACAGCATTTGTCTTTATGCTTATTACAATTGCAGCAATTTTGATGGAACTCCTAATTTCTACAGAATTGTCTAGCACTATAAAGAAAAGTCTAATGGGATATGAACCGGATGTATTTTCTGCAATGTATCGAATTCGTGATAACATATTGGAATCTTTGGATGAAGGAATTATTGCGATAGACAACGAAGGGAATGTGCAGTTTGTAAATGGTGCTGCAGAGGGCATGCTGAATCAAATAGAGAGTGGACTTGCAACAAGGATTGTCGGTGAAAATATAAATAATCTGCAATTGGGAAGTGAAACACTATTGATTGATCGCATGCCAATCAAAGAAAAGGAAATCTGTGTCGGAGAAATCGCAATTCTTCATGACAGAGCAGAATACACCAAACTGATGGAGGACTTGACGGGAACCCGTTATCTGGTAGATTCCATGAGAGCAAATAATCACGATTTTACAAACAAACTACACGTGATACTTGGACTTATTCAGATGGAGATGTATGATAAGGCAGTTTCTTATATTGAAAATATTACGATTGTGCAAAGGTCAACTATCAGTAAGATTATGAATATCATACAAGAACCAGCTGTGGCAGCATTGTTGATTGGCAAAACAGCAAGAGCATCTGAACTGAATGTTAAATTTGTTCTTCGAGAAGGATGTTTTTATTCCAATGCAGATATGCAATTGCCTTCTGAACTATTGGTTACAATTATTGGAAATCTGATAGAAAATGCCTTTGAGGCTATGAATGATAATATGGATTATAATGTTCAGAAAGAGTTGATATTTGGAATTTATTCACGTCCTGGTGCAGTATTAATCACAACGGATGACACTGGAGTTGGAATCTCCGAGGAAAATTTGCAGCGGATATTTGACAATGGATTCTCGACGAAAGGCGAAGGACGTGGAACAGGTCTGTATCAGGTAAAGGAAATGGTGGAACGCTACGGCGGCATAATTTCTGTGGAGTCTCAAGAAGGTGTAGGAAGTTCATTTTCAGTCAGTTTTACAAAATAAAGAGGTGTGTGAATATGTATAAAGTATTAATTGTGGAAGATGATCCAATGGTTGCCATGATTAACGAGCAATATATTAGGCGTAATAAGCAGTTCTATGTTGTGGGAACATGTAAGGATGGCAAAAGTGCATTAGAGTATTTGGAAGAACATACAGTTGACTTAATTGTGTTAGATGTGTTTATGCCACATACAGATGGCTTCGAGACATTGAGACAAATACGAAAAACAAAGATTCCAGTAGATGTGATTATGGTTACTGCGGCCAATGACCGAGAATCATTGGAGGAAGCACTTCATCTGGGGATTATAGATTATTTGGTAAAACCGTTCACATTTGAGCGGTTTCAGATGGCGTTGGAAAAATATATAGCACAAAAAGGAGCACTGAAGCAAATTGACACGTTGAATCAGAAAAACATTGACTTTATTATTGAACATTCTAGAAAGAAAACGGAAGATATTCTCCCGAAAGGAATTCAGGAGAAAACATTGACCCTGATTGTTGCATGTCTAAAGGATGCAAAGAAAGACTGGGTAACCGGCGATGAGATCGCAAATGTTGTCGGTCTGACAGGCGTAACCGTGAGAAGGTACATGAATTACCTGGTAGAATCCGGTCATGTAATTGGTGAGATGAATTATGAAACTGGAGGAAGACCTTGTATGCTTTACAAGAGTGCTGAATAAATGTTTGTTTTATATGAAAAACTATTGCATATTTTTTTGAGGTGAGTGGTATGAGCAGTACATTTTTTTGTTTAAAACCTATTGACATGGCAGGCAAATGGGTGTATATTACGTATTAACATATAGGAATGGTAGGTAGAAGGTATGCAATACTATTTTGAAAGTTTGGT
>JAXJXL010000137.1:0-6088 GCA_036307525.1 Faecalimonas sp. | reverse complement strand
TATCCAAACAAAACCATTTGGTTATACACAGGTGGTACATGGGAAGAAGTGAAACATATGCGAGTGATTCCATACTTGGATGTGCTGTGTGACGGTGAATTTGAGGTGGAAAAAAAGGACGAAAATACGCACTGGGTAGGAAGCACGAACCAGAGAGTAATTGACGTTCAAAGAACATTAGCAGAAGGGAAAGTTGTGTTATATGAAGATTAATATTAAGAAATTAACAGAGACAGCAATCCTTCCGGAAAGAGGAAGTGCATATGCAGCAGGCTATGATTTGTTTGCAGATGTAAAAGAAGTATTGGAGATTGCACCACATACAACAGCCATGATTCCAACTGGTCTTGCAATGGAGATTCCGGAAGGGTACTTTGGCGGAATTTTCGCAAGAAGTGGATTGGCTTCTAAAGAATCACTTAGACCTGCAAACTGTGTAGGAGTGGTTGATGCAGACTATCGTGGAGAAGTAAAAGTAGCGCTTCACAATGATGGTGAGGTAGTACGTGAAATTAAACCAGGACAAAAAGTAGCCCAATTGGTTGTAGTACCATTCTTAAGTGTGGAATTTGATGAAGTTGCTGAGTTAAGTGAAACAGTTCGCGGCGTCGGCGGATTTGGTTCGACAGGGAAATAATGCATGTGTTTTACACATGCATAGAAACCTTCGTATCTGGAAATACTTTCTATAAAGTATGCAGATACGGAGGTTTTTTATGTCGGAGGAAAAGAAAACAATTTACCCTACCTTGGAGGAAAATGTTGCACATATGAATTCCATATTACCGGTCAAGGAAAGTTTTGATTTGATACAGCGCGATATTATTATTGGAGAGAAAAAGTGTACCTTCTATTTTATAGACGGATTTACCAAGGATGAGGTTATGCAGAAATTATTGTCGTCATTTTTTGCGATTAAAAAGGATGATATGCCAAGTACAGCAACCGGATTTTCAAAGATGTGCCTGTCCTATGTGGAAGTGGATGTAATTGCAGATTTTGATTTGATTGTAAGAAATATATTGTCCGGAGTCACATGTCTTTTTATTGATGGGTATGAAGCGTGTCTCGCAATCGACTGTCGGACTTATCCTGCAAGAAGCGTGGATGAACCGGACAAGGATAAATCCCTTCGCGGTTCGAGAGATGGTTTTGTGGAAACCATTGTATTTAACACGGCTCTTATACGTCGTCGAATTCGTGACCCACATCTGGTAATGAAAATGTTTGATGTTGGGAGAAGTTCCAGGACAGATGTGGCAATATGTTATATGTCAGACAGGGTGGACCATGAACTTTTGCAGAATTTGACAAGCCGTATTGAGAAACTGGATGTGGATGCTTTGCGCATGAATCAGCAGAGTCTTGCTGATGCACTTTTTAAACGGAAGTGGTTTAATCCGTTTCCGAAGTTTAAGTTTACGGAAAGACCGGACACGGCGTCAGTGTGTCTGCTGGAAGGGAAGGTGGTTCTTCTTGTGGATAATTCACCGTCTGCAATGGTATTGCCAACGTCCATTTTTGATATTGTGGAAGAGGCGAATGACCATTATTTCCCGACATTAACAAATGTGTATTTAAAGGTCACCAGAGCATTGATTACAATTGCAACTGTCTTTTTAACACCTTTGTTTCTGTTGTTTATGCAGAACTTGAATTGGTTACCGAAGGTTTTTGCATTTGTTGCTATAAAAGATACGGTAAATATTCCATTGTTTTTTCAGTTGTTCATATTGGAGTTGGCAATCGATGGTCTGCGGCTTGCTGCAATGAATACGCCAACCATGCTCAGCACTCCGCTTAGTGTTATCGCAGGTATTGTTATGGGAGAGTTTGCAGTGAAGTCGGGATGGTTTAACAGTGAGGTTATGCTATATATGGCTTTTGTTGCGGTGTCAAACTATACGCAGCCGAACTTTGAACTTGGGTATGCATTGAAATTCATGCGACTTTTGTTGCTTATCCTAACTGCATTATTCAATTGGGTTGGTTTTGCAATTGGAACGATTATTGTATTTTGCTCGCTGGCATTTAATAAAACTTTGTCGGGAAGGAATTATTTGAATGTGAAATTGAATTAATAAAATTTTTCTTGGCTCTGAACAATTATTCATGTTATAATATGAAAAATTGGTGCTCGTGTGATGGCGCACGGGCACTAATTTAAAACTACGGGAGGTAGATTAAATGAGAGAATTTGTTATTTCAGCAGACAGCACTGTAGATTTGCCAAAACAATTTTTGGAAGAGAAACAGGTGCCGGTTGTGTCTTTATCTTATATTATAGATGGAGCTACATATAAGGATGGGGAAGGCTTAACAAGCAAGGAATTTTACGATAAGATTCGTGAAGGTGCAATGCCTACCACATCGCAGGTAAATCCGGAACAGGCAAGAGATTTATTTGAGCCTATATTAAAAGAAGGAAAAGATATTTTGCATATTGCGTTCACTTCTGGTCTTAGTGGAACTTATAATAGTTGTCGTATTGCAGCGGAAGAACTTAGCGAGGAATACCCGGATAGAAACATTGTTGTTATTGACAGTCTTTGTGCGGCTTCTGGCGGTGGTTTGCTTTTGTACAAGGCACTTGAACTCAAAGAACAAGGAAAATCTTTTGATGAGATTGCAACATGGGTAGAAGAGAACAAACTGCATGTATGCCATGATGTTACAGTGGATGATTTATTCCATTTGCATCGTGGTGGACGTGTATCTAAGACGTCAGCTGTTCTTGGAACGATTATTAAAATTAAACCAATCATTCATGTCAATGATGAAGGGAAATTAATTGTAATCGGTAAAGAACGTGGACGAAAGAAAGCTCTGCAGACTTTGGTGGAACGTATGGCAGAAAAGTCACAAGGGTTTGATAATGATATTGTGATGATTACGCATGGAGATGCATTGGAAGATGCAGAATACGTAAAAGGTTTAATTCAAGAGAGGTTTGGAATTACAAATATTATGATTAATCCTCTTGGTACAGTAATCGGTAGCCATACCGGACCGGGCGTAATTTCCATTTTCTATATGGGTAATCGAAACTAATATATTTTTTCATGAAGAAAAGAGCAAGCCGCTTTTAAAGTGCGTTTTGCTCTTTTTGTTTCATGTCTTATACGGTAATCCAGCCCATGCCTTCTGCAACTGAGAATCCTAAGATTCCGAGAATGAAGACAGGTGCAATCCATTTAATCATAACCGTGAATAATTTTTCGCTTTTAAAGGTGCCGTCAGTTGCCTTAACTTCGTCTATAATCGCTTTTGGTTTGATGACAAAACCAATGATTACACAGGTGAAGAATGCTACGATAGGCATCATGACGCTGTTGCTTACGAAGTCGAAGAAAGTTAGGATATCGTCTAACCCTAATGGTTTTATGTGACTCCATATATTGAAGCCTAAGGCAGATGGAATACCTACAATGAAGGTGAAACCTGTTACTATAATGCAAGCTGTTTTTCTGCCAAACTTTGTTTTATCCATGACAATTGATACAATCGTTTCCATTAATGAAATGGAGGATGTAAGTGCAGCTAAGAATACCAGTAAAAAGAAGATTGCGCCAATTAAACTGCCCATCGGCATATCCTTAAACACTTCGGGAAGTGTTACGAACATCAATGTTGGGCCTGGCTTTGTCTCACCATTTACGATAGAGGAGTATGCTGCCGGAACAATCATAAGTCCTGCCAAAAATGCAATAGCAGTATCAAATATTTCAATTTGACGTACAGAACTTTCCAAATGATTTTCCTTTTTCATATAAGAACCATATGTAACCATGATTCCCATAGCCAGTGACATGGAGTAGAATAGTTGTCCCATGGCTGCAAAAATAGTTGTTATGGAAAAGTTATCAAAATTTGGTTTTAGGTAATATATAACACCATCCAAAGCACTTGGTCTTGTCACAACATAAGCAGCAATACCGATTGATAATACAACAAGAACCGGCATCATGACCTTGCTTACCTTTTCAATTCCTTTTTCTACACCGAATAATACAATAATAGCAGTCAGTCCGACGAACAGGCAGAACCAGCCGATTGGTTCACCGATTTTCGAAACAAAAACTTGGAAATAGGCAAGTTCCTTTCCATCTAAGATTGTATGTGTAGCAGCCGTTTGCGCACCGTTTATAGCATAGGTGGCAAAAAACTTGGATACCCATCCGCCAATGACACAATAATATGGTAAAATAATAATTGGAACAGCAGAGGCGAGTACTCCTAAGAAGCCAAATCGCTTATCCAAAGCTTTGAACGCTCCAATGGCACTTAATCCGGTCTTTCTACCAATGGCAATTTCCGCTATCATGAGTGCGAAGCCAAAGGTTACTGCTAAAATTAAATATACTAATAAGAAGGTACCACCACCATGCTGAGCAGCAAGATATGGAAAGCGCCAAAGATTACCGAGTCCAACAGCTGAACCAGCGGCAGCAAGAACGAAGCCAATCTTACTAGTAAAATTACTACGTTGATTCATAATATAATTTCCTCCTTGGTATATGTAAAACACATTAATCATCATTATGACACACAAAGGAAATGATAGCAAGAAAAAAGATAAAAAAATATCATAAAATGCTTGACAGTACGTTTTGCATGTGGTAAAGTCATAGGAGCGTGAAGCGGAAAAGAAAGTAGAGTTCCACTCTCACCCCAGCACAAATGCGTGACTGGCGGTTGATATTGAAGCATAACTAAAGCAGTCTTATTATGATTGAAGTGTGCAGATATGAGTGGATAGTCTATGACTATTCATTTTTTGTTTTATGCGAGGAACGAGTAAAGTAAGAATTATTTTATTGGAGGTGCACTACCATTAGCGAATTAATGATTAACGAGCAGATCAGAGACAAAGAAGTACGTGTGATCGGCGAAGACGGAGAACAGTTGGGTATTATGTCAGCAAAGGAAGCAATGAAATTAGCTCAGGAAGCTGAATTAGACTTGGTTAAAATTGCTCCAACAGCAAAGCCACCGGTTTGTAAGATTATCGATTACGGTAAATACAGATACGAGCAAGCTAGAAAAGAAAAAGAAGCAAAGAAAAAACAAAAAACTGTTGACGTGAAGGAAGTGCGTCTTTCACCAAACATTGATACAAACGACTTGAACACAAAAGTAAACAGTGCAAAGAAGTTTATTCAAAAAGGTGATAAAGTAAAAGTTACTTTACGTTTTCGAGGAAGAGAGATGGCACATATGCAGACAAGTAAGCATATCTTAGATGATTTTGCAGATATGATGAAAGATGTTGCAGTAGTGGAAAAGCCAGCGAAACTCGAAGGCAGAAGCATTAGCATGGTTTTAACTGAAAAACGTTAAAAATACGAAACATATTAAGGAGGAACATATCATGCCAAAATTAAAAACAAATAGAGCAGCTGCAAAGCGCTTCAAAAAAACAGCTACAGGTCAATTAAAAAGAAACAAAGCTTACAAGAGCCATATCTTAACTAAGAAATCTACAAAGAGAAAAAGAAATCTTAGACATGCAACTATTACAGATGCAACAAATGTTAAGAACATGAAGAAAGTATTACCATACTTATAAGATTTGGAGAAGGAGGATTAGAAGGACATGGCAAGAGTGAAAGGCGGATTAAACGCAAAGAAAAGACATAATAGAACATTAAAGCTTGCAAAGGGCTACAGAGGAGCAAGATCTAAGCAGTACAGAGTTGCAAAGCAGTCTGTAATGAGAGCGTTAGCTTCTTCTTATGCAGGTAGAAAAGAAAGAAAGCGTCAGTTCAGACAGTTATGGATTGCACGTATCAACGCTGCAGCTAGAATGAACGGTTTATCATACAGCAAGATGATGCACGGCTTAAAGGTAGCTGGTGTAGACATCAACAGAAAGATGTTAGCAGAGATGGCAGTTAATGACGCAGAAGGCTTCAAGAGCTTAGCAGAATTAGCAAAGTCTAAACTTGCTTAATTTAAATAACAATATTCCCCCGGAGATTCAGGTCTCCGGGGTTTTTTTATGTTTGCTTCATTTCGGAAAATATAAGGAGAAAAAGCTGATAGCATTAGAAGAGCATGAAACGGGTTTTCAGATACGATAAGGTGT
>JAXJXL010000136.1:0-3154 GCA_036307525.1 Faecalimonas sp. | reverse complement strand
TTTATTTTATTTCCGCCTGACTAATCGAGATATTCTACACTCGGTTTGCCAAATTCGGTTAACATTCTTTATCATGAGAATAAAGCTATCGACTTCTCTCAATCAGTTTTTTGTATATATTCTCTATCATCCATTGTTCTGTTGAAACTTTTAAAGTTTCTTCAAAGTTCCACCAATGTACTGCAGAATTTTCTTCTTCTTGCACTGTAAGTTCTTCGGTCTCCTCTGCTTCTGCCAAAAAAGTCAGATTAAAATGCAAATGACTTGGAATCCAAATTCCTTTACGCATATGTCCGTTAACTGCCAATGTTTCCAAACTAAATACATCTTCACTAATTAACCTGGCAGATTCAACTCCCGTCTCTTCTCGCAGTTCTTTTAATGCAACTTCACATAAATTTTCCATTCCATCTGCGTGGCCACCTATCCACGACCATGAATCATAAAGATTATGATATACCATTAAGGTTTTGGTTCGCTCTTTATTCACCACCCACATAGATGCAGTAAAATGTCCCACCTGATTTTCGCGCTCCAAATAATTTTCATTATTTTTCATAAACTGCAGCATTTGTTCTTTATCATATTCTTCTTGCTGATTCTTTGGTTTATAGTTTTGTATTATATTAAATAATCTCATCCCATTTTACTCTCCACAAATTCATATTTATCTATCTTCATTATACCACGCACCCACTCTTCTTCAATCTGTTACTGGCTTATGAAATCGTATTCCGTCTGTTTGCATCAAATTTTTTACTACCGATAATTCTTTTAAGTAATTGCCAATCGGGATTTCTCTGGTAATGCTAACCTTATTTATATATAAATTGCTTAACAAGAACTCGTCTTTCTTCTCCATTGCATTCCTCTATTTCTTATACTTTGCTTCAATCCTCAAATACACAACTCCAGGTAATAAATCCAATAATCATAATCGTTTCTCTTTCTTAAACAATTTCAATTTGACACATTGCCATCGTCTTAAGTGCCGCTTCGTGTGTTTCTACCGTCACTCCCGCGCAGCAATTGCTATCTACCTTCACATTTGCATCAGGAAAAGTTGCTTTTATAATAAGTGCATTGGAAACAACACAAATATCTGTACATAATCCGACAATTTCAACTTCTTCTAAATACTCTTCCTTCCAATGTGGCCATCCAAAGTTTGGCTTGTCTATAATTTTGCATCCTTCAACATAAAGACCATCTGCAATCTGCCACCCTTTCGTTCTCTGGATGCAATGTTCAACCGGAAGTTTCTTTCCTTCAGGTGTTTGTAGATAATTCTCGGTATGCGTATCGCGGGTAAAAATGATTTCATCCCCATTTTGCACATATTCCTGTATTTTTTCTTTTACCTTTGGAACAATGGCAACCGCCTCTTTTGTTCCCAATGCCATATCTATAAAATCATTCTGCATATCAACAACAATTAATGTCTTTTTCATTATTCTTTACCTCCGTAATCCACTTTCACATGTATATTTATATGCTAAATTCCATTTCTCGAGTAATCAAAACGATCCTTTTTATAATTTCTACATCTTGTGCTGTAAAATCGCCACACTGTTTTGCTACTTCATTTATTAACATGAATTATCGCCTCCAATATTATTTTGAGCCAACCCGCAAGGATATGGTCAAGCCTTTCCTTCTGCAAGTTTTATCAATTCACGTTCAGACTCAACATCATTTTGATATGGATAACTTTTTGCGCACTTTTCGAACAATGTCTTGATCTTCTCAGCTTTTTCTCCTTCTTTGTTATGAAGAAGTGCAAGTGCGTATTCTGTGCGTAACACAGACGGGAATTTTTTCATCTGCTTCATAAACTGCTTTTGCTCTTTCGTATGCATTCCGTCAATGATTTCTTTTCTATTCTCTGAAATCATTTCTATATACATTCTGTCACAGACCATGAGACTTCGGTGCAGACCTACCATGCCGCTTTCAATACTCATAATGTGTTCCATCAGCTTATCTGCTTCTTGAAAGTCCTGCCTATCCATCAGACGATTGCAGGCGAAAATACCCATTACAACTACCATACTATTCTTCATGGCTTCATCGGAAGGCACTGTAAACCACTCGTCTGGCATATCTTTCAAACGCACACCCTTTGCAAGCTGTTCATTCACTTTCATCTGTATCCAGAAAGAACACATTGCTTCACTGTTGCGTGTAAGTGAAAATGCATTGTATCCGTCATTATCCACCGTTCCTAATCGCATAGGCACACCATTCATAATGGCAATTACAATACCGCCAATTGCACACATCAATAGTATTACTGACAAAAATGGTATGTCTCTAGTAGCAATATACAATATAAAAAACAAGGCTGAAGCAATTATATTCATCAGAGAACCGCCTAGGTTATAGAGTACTAACGGGATCTTTCCATCTTTCATGTCCGGTGGGGACATAAGGCACTGTCCTCCTGTCCCTGCAATCGACAGCCTTCTAAGACGAATCTTTTCGTTTTCTTTTACCCACATAAAACTGAAAATGCGGAACGAACTGAATTTGTATCCAGAAAGCAAACCAAACACCAAATGTCCTGCCTCATGGATAATCAGCTGTATGAATATGGCAACATACATTCCCACAAATAAACAGGCTAGCGAAAACAGGTTTTCCCATCCGGAAGTCCCCGGTTTTGCATTTTTATCTACATATTGAGCCATCAGTACACCACACACAGCACCAATTAACATAAAAAATGCTACTGCTATGTACTGCTGCCATTGTATTTTCTTCTTCGCTTCTTTTTTCTTCATTACTCTTTCCCTTTGCTTGTCTCTAATGATATCAGTACGCCTTCTCTTTCTTCGGCCACCTTGTCGCCAGCTTTAAACTTCTCTGCTTTCATTAGTTTTTCGGAAACACGAAATTCTTTCTCATTACCATCTTTATCAATGACATAAATAAATACTTCTGAAAAGCCTGCCAGACGTTCAATCTTACTGATTTCCATTCTGCTCTCCCAAAGTTTTCTGTCCTTGTCTTGGCCGATTGCCAAACCAAGACTCATACCAATCGGGAGTCCCCAGCACATGCCTAGCGCCATATTATCCGGAAAGAGAACGTTTCCAAAGGCAAGACCTATAGCAAGACCAAAACACATACCGATACCCATATATTCGTTTGC
>JAXJXL010000135.1:0-6248 GCA_036307525.1 Faecalimonas sp. | reverse complement strand
TTATAACACAAAGCGTTACAAAACGCTATAGGAAAAAGATGAAAATTTGAAATAAAAATAGCTCGGAAGCCTTGTTTTATAAAGCTTTCGAGCTATACTACATCAAAACTAACTGCAAAAGTGTGGCGATCGTACACAAATAATTTTTAAATTAAATATACGCAAATAATTTTCAAATAGATTATTGACATTTCATATTGTATGTCATATAGTATAAGTACAATAATACTATACGGTATATAATATTATAAAAAATAAAAGGATGAAATCCAAGGAGAGTGTAAACATGGTATTTAATACAGGTGCCACTCTGTTAGATGCGATTGTTTTGGCAGTTGTGTCGCAAGATGAGCAAGGAACATATGGTTACAAGATTACGCAGGATGTCAGACAGGTGTTAGATGTATCAGAATCTACGTTATATCCGGTGCTTAGACGATTGCAAAAGGATGAGTGTTTAGAAGTATATGACATGGAATATGCAGGGCGTAATCGTCGATATTATAAGCTGACTGAAAAGGGTGCTGTTCAGTTACGCTTGTATCAGATTGAATGGAAATCTTATGCATCAAAAATCAGCAAACTGTTCGAGGGAGGAAAAGGAAATGAATAGAGTAGAATTTATGAAACAGTTGGAACGTTTGCTTGGGGATATACCGGAAAATGACCGACTGGATGCAATTACATATTATAATGATTATTTTGATGAGGCCGGTGCGGAAAATGAGGCACAGGTGATTCGTGAGTTGGGAAGTCCGGGGAAAGTGGCAGCGATTATCAAGGCTGACTTGAATGCCAATCGAGATGAACGGGATGTATACACAGAGCAGGGAAATATTGAACGAAACGTACCAACTAGAAGGGAAAGTGGGTATCATGCACCAAAGCAGAAAAAAGGTCTACCGTGGCCACTGATTATCGTGTTGCTTGTATTTGCATCACCGGTGCTCCTTGGCGCTTTTGGTGGCTTGCTCGGCACACTTCTGGGAGTGTTTGGAGCATTAATCGGAATTGTAATTGCCTTTATCGCTTGTGCGCTGGCGCTTTTGGTCGCAGGGCTTGCGTGTTTCGTAGTTGGAATTGTGAGAATATTTATTTCTCCGGTAGAAGGCTTAATTACAGTCGGTTTGGGAAGTTTAATGTTGGCGCTTGGAATCTTGTTCACCGTATTGTTTATCTGGTGCGCATTTAAATGGATTCCGGCACTATTCCGTGGAGCTGTTAATTTGATTCAAAGATTGTTTCAAAGAGGTGGAAGGAGGAAGGAAGTATGAAGAAGTTTACAAAGATAGCATTAATACTTGTGGTTGTTTTATTGAGTGTTGGCTTGGTTAGTGTGATAGGTTCATTTGCGATGGGGCTAACATGGGATTCGCTTGGTGATATGGTTAATAAAGGGAAACTTAGTTTTGATTTAGATGATATCATAGAAGACAACGAATTCACCGCAGTTCAGGAGGATTTTCATAGTCTGGATATTGAATTTGGTTATGGTACTTTGGAAATAAAGTACGGCGATGTGGAAAAGCTTCAAATCAAGCAAAAGAATGTGGATAAGTATCGTTGCTATGTTGAGGAAGGTGCCTTACACATTGAGGGGAATCAAAAGATAAAAGTAAACAATTCCAACTATGATGGAGAAATCACCATTGTAATTCCGAAGAATATGGTATTCCAAGAAGTGGATTTGGAAGTAGGAGCCGGAAAGGCGGATGTAGCAAACTTAAAAGCAAACCAAGTGGATATTGAACTGGGTGCCGGAGAAGTGAATGTGACAGGTTTAGACACAAAGAAGTTTGAAGCTAAGACCGGTGCAGGTAAATTATATGCAGAATTGGTTGGGAAACAAAACGATTATAGTTATGAGCTGGAGTGCGGTATAGGGCAATTGAAAATTGGGGACAGTAGTTACAGCGGACTTGGAACAGAGCAGAACATCACGAATCCAGGTGCAGAGCGATTTGCAGACATCGAGTGTGGTGTTGGCGAAATTATAATTAAATTTCAGGAACAATAAATTACGTATTAAAAAAAGGAGGTTATAGATTATGGGAGATAAGAGATTATATCGTTCATCAACAAACTATATGTTAGCAGGTGTATGCGGAGGGATTGCAGAGTATTTTAACATTGACCCAACATTAGTGAGATTAGGGTGGGTGCTTTTCTCAGCTTTAGGTGGTTCCGGTGTTCTTGCATATATCATTGCAGCAATTATTATTCCTAAATAAAGACCAATACAAAGCAGTAAATTTTGTGAAGAAGTTTACTGCTTTTGTATTGCAATTCTGGAAATATATGTTATAATAATAGTAATTATTACTGATTTACAAATTTGGAGGTAAGACTATGATTAATAAGAATGCGTTTCGTAATATGTCGTATGGAGTTTATGTCGTTTCTACATTAGATGGCGAAAGACCAACCGGATGCGTAGCAAATAGTGCAATGCAGATTACTTCAGAGCCGGCAACCATTGCTGTTAGTATTAACCATGACAACTATACAAATGCTTGTATTGAAAAGACAGGAAAGTTTGCAATTTCCATTTTGACAGAACAATCAGACGCTGGAATCATTGGACGTTTTGGTTTCCAATCTGGAAAAGATGTGAACAAGTTTGATGGGGTGGAAGCAGTAGTCAAGGAAGGAATCTCTGTAGTTGCAGATGCGTGTAGTTATTTAGTATGCAAAGTGATTAATAAGATGGAAACAGCTACACATACGGTATTCTTAGGAGAAGTGATTGCAGCAGATGTACTGAAAGAAGAAGAGCCGATGACCTATGCATACTACCATAAAGTAGTGAAAGGAAAGAGCCCGAAGAACGCACCTACATACATTGCAGAGGAAGAGGAAACTGTTCAAAAGGAAGAAAAATGGGTATGTGGCATCTGTGGATATGAATACAGAGGTGAACTTCCATTTGATGAAGTACCGGAGCAGTTCGTATGTCCGGTATGTAAACAGCCGAAATCGGTGTTTGTGAAGAAATAAAACACATTAAATAGAAAAACCACTAAAATAGTGGTTTTTTCTATTTACAAACCTTTAATTTAGTGGTTTAATAATAAAAAAGGTTGTTGTAAAGAATATCTATATTATATTGGATGAGGAAAGTTATGAGAGAAAAATTATTTATTACACCGGAATATGTTACAGCAAGAGAAATAAAAAATATAAGAAACGAACTAGGGCTTACACAGAAAGAATTTGCGTTACTTATTCAATGTTCCCAATCAACAGTTGAAAGATGGGAAATGAGTAAGGAGCCGATTAGTGGCGCCATCAGTTTGTTGGTGAGAATGTTGGAGAGATATCCGGAATACGTGGATAACATAAAGATTCCAAAGAAAAAGACACCTATCAGACTGTGGTATATGCATAACCAAACGGTATGCACCATTATAGATGTTAATGAGATGCAAAAAAAAGTTGAAATTGTAAATTACACGGATAATATTATGTTTCGGGCATTTGGCAGAGAGGAAAAACCGGATTTTCAAATGTATGAGGAATTCCTTAGGTCAAGATGTTTTCCGGAAACCAGAGATAAAATGAAATTGGTGTTAAAGGATTTGAATTTGCCATTTTACGATCCATTTATGATTATTGAAAAGACGGAGGGAAGAATGGCGGAGGATAATTTTTGGATTAGAATAGAGAGGTAACAAATGGTACAATTATTTGAGCAAGACATCAGAACAACGGACAGACAATCGTCAAAAGGAAATCAACTAAAGTGGGAGAATAACGGAATCTGGTACAAGGCGGATTACACGGGATATGAAGGATTAGCGGAATACGTTATATCCCACTTGTTACAAAAATCTTCTTTGGTAGCTAACGAGTTCGTTTTATATGACTTGGAACAAATGCAATACAAAGAAACAGTATATAAAGGTGCAAAAAGTAGAAGCTTTTTGACAGATGGTTGGCAAATCATTACACTTGAAAGACTCTTCCACAATTTTTTTGGTGAGAGCCTCTACAAGGCTATTTATAGAATCCCAGAGCATGAAAAGCGTCTCCCTTTCTTGGTTAATCAAGTGGAGAGAATGACGGGGCTACAAAATTTCGGAGCATATCTTAACAAACTTTTCACCATAGATGCCTTTTTCCTAAATGAAGATAGACATACCCATAACATTGCCGTCTTAATGAACGAAAAAGGGGAGTTTGCATATTGTCCGATATTTGATAATGGAGCAGGATTGCTGGCTGATACAACGATGGATTATCCATTGAGTGGAGATGTTTATCTGCTGATGAAAGAGGCAAAGGCAAAAACGATATGCGATAGCTTTGATGAGCAACTGGATATTTCAGAAACTTTGTATGGAGAAAACATAAAATTTAACTTCACTCAAAAAGATGTAAGAGAGTTATTGGAGAATGTTATGGAGTATACACAGGTAGAAAAAAATAGAGTCGAACGAATTGTGTGTGCGCAAATGAATAAATATGGGTACTTGTTTAAGTAATAATAAAATAAATATAAAATTATTAGCACTCTCCCTTGACGAGTGCTAATTTTTATGTTATACCAAACCTAGAACATGAAAACTCATTAAATCAAGAACGCTCTCCGGCGTTCTTGCGGCGGTGTGCGGTCAGCTTTGCTGACAATTACACTTGCGCACACCTGCCATCCGCCGGAGGCCTGTCTTGGTACAAGACGGAGGTATTGGTATGAATATTAAAAAATTTACTCAGAATTCACTACAAGCGGTACAAGCCATGGAGAAAGTTGCCTATGAGTATGGCAATCAGGAAATTGAACAAGAACATTTATTATATGCATTATTGACACAGGATGACAGTCTTATTCTGAAACTGCTGGAAAAGATGAATATTCAGAAGGAGATGTTTTTGGGTCGTGTGGAAGAAGGGCTTCGCAAGCGCCCAAAAGTACAGGGCGGTCAGGTATTTATTGGGCAGGACCTTAACAAAGCCCTGATTCATGCAGAGGATGAGGCGAAACAGATGGGTGACGAATACGTGTCTGTGGAGCATCTATTCTTAGCATTAGTGAAATATGCAAATAAAGAAATGAAAGCTATTTTCAAAGAGTTTGCAATTACTCGCGAAACGTTCTTGCAAGTGTTGGCAACAGTAAGGGGGAATCAAAGGGTGACAAGTGATAATCCGGAAGCAACTTATGATACGCTTAATAAGTATGGACAGGATTTGGTGGAACGTGCGAGGGAACAAAAGCTTGATCCGGTTATCGGACGTGATGCTGAGATTCGAAATGTAATTCGCATTCTGTCAAGAAAGACAAAGAATAATCCAGTTTTGATCGGGGAACCGGGTGTTGGTAAAACAGCGGCAGTGGAAGGGCTGGCACAACGTATTGTGCGAGGTGATGTACCGGAGGCTTTGAAAGACAAGAAGATATTTGCTTTGGATATGGGAGCCTTGGTTGCCGGGGCCAAATATCGAGGTGAATTTGAAGAACGTCTGAAAGCTGTCTTGGAAGAAGTGAAAAACAGCGATGGAAATATCATTCTTTTCATAGATGAGCTCCATATGATTGTGGGGGCGGGAAAGACAGACGGTGCTATGGATGCAGGCAATATGTTAAAGCCAATGCTTGCTCGTGGAGAACTCCATTGTATTGGAGCCACCACTTTAGACGAATACCGTCAGTATATTGAGAAGGATGCTGCCCTTGAAAGACGTTTCCAGCCGGTTATGGTGGATGAACCGACGGTGGAGGATGCCATTTCCATTCTTCGTGGTTTAAAAGAACGCTACGAAGTATTCCATGGCGTAAAGATTACGGATGGGGCATTGGTAGCAGCCGCAACCTTGTCAAATCGCTATATTTCAGATAGATTTCTACCTGACAAGGCGATTGACTTGGTGGATGAGGCGTGTGCACTTATCAAGACAGAATTGGATTCTATGCCAACGGAGCTTGATGAACTACAGAGAAGAATCATGCAGTTGGAAATTGAAGAAGCGGCGCTGAAAAAAGAAGACGACCGCTTAAGTAAAGAGCGTTTGGAAAGTCTGCAACAGGAGCTTTCTGAACTTCGTGAGGAGTTTGCAGGACAAAAAGCTCAGTGGGATAATGAAAAAAGTTCGGTGGAACGTTTGCAGAAAATCCGTGAGGAAATTGAGCAGGTGAATCAGGACATTCAAAAGGCGAAACAGACTTATAATCTGGAACGTGCGGCGGAACTCCAATACGGAAAACTTCCACAATTAACCAAACAGCTGGAAGAGGAAGAAGACAAGGT
>JAXJXL010000134.1:0-3930 GCA_036307525.1 Faecalimonas sp. | reverse complement strand
CGGAAGGATATAATACTTATATAGAGCAAGGTGGAACAAATGTATCCGGTGGTCAAAAGCAGAGACTTTGTATTGCTAGAGCCCTGCTTAAGAAACCGAAGGTGCTGATTCTAGACGACAGTACCAGCGCGGTGGATACTGCAACAGATGCGAAGATTCGCAAGGCATTTGCAGAGGAGATTCCAAACACTACCAAGTTTATTATTGCGCAGCGTATTTCAAGCATTCAGAATGCAGACCGCATTATAGTCATGGAAAATGGTCAGGTTCATGGCTTCGGTACACACGAGGAGCTCTTAGAGAGCGATGAGATTTACCGCGAAGTGTATGAGACACAGACACAGGGCGGCGGAGATTTTGACGAAAGGGCAGGTGAGTAAATATGGCAGGACCTATGGGAAGACAACCACGCGGGATGAAACCACAGGTAAAAAATCCTGGGAAATTATTTATGAGACTGATGCGCTACGTGTTCCGCACCTATAAGTGGCATTACATTTCCGTTATCGCGCTGATATTTATCAGCGTATTAGCGAGTGTTCAGGGTACGTTATTCACCCAGACCTTGATTGATGATTATATTGCACCATTACTGTTGTCTGACACGCCAGATTTCGGTCCGCTAGCGATGGCAATTTTACGAGTGGCAGGATTCTATCTAATCGGTGTGGCGGCTTCATTTATACAGAGTTTAATTATGACTTACGTTACGCAAGGCTGTTTGAGAGATTTGCGTAATGAACTTTTTGAGCATATGGAAAAGCTTCCGATTAAATATTTTGATACCCACGCTCATGGTGATATCATGTCAGTTTATACCAATGATATTGACACTCTTCGCCAGATGATTAGCCAAAGTATTCCGCAGCTGGTGAACAGTGGAGTAACCATTGTCAGCGTGTTTGTCAGCATGGTAATTTTAAGTATCCCATTAACCTTGGTAACATTAGTTATGGTTGGAGTGATGCTTCTTGCAACTGGATATGCAGCTGGCAATAGTGGAAAATATTTTGTGAAGCAGCAGAAGAACCTTGGTAAAGTAAACGGCTTTATTGAGGAAATGATGAACGGTCAGAAGGTGGTTCAAGTATTCTGCCGTGAGGAAGAGAACAAAAAGCGTTTTAAAGAGCTCAATGATGAATTGTTTGAGAGTGCAGATAAAGCCCATGCTTTTACAAATGTGCTGGGACCGATTAATGCGCAGTTAGGTAATGTGAGCTATGTGTTGTGTGCCATTGTGGGCGGTGCATTAGCACTTGGAAATGTGTGGGGATTTACTCTTGGTAAGCTGGCAAGCTTCTTAACCTTTAATAAGAGCTTTAGTATGCCAATCAATCAGGTGAGTCAACAGTTCAACTCCATAGTCATGGCACTTGCGGGTGCGGAACGTGTATTCAACCTATTGGATGAAGCGGTGGAAGTAGACGATGGCTATGTGGTATTGGTAAATGCCAAAGAAGTGGATGGTAAGCTTGTAGAATGTGAGGAGAGAACCGGACGCTGGGCATGGAAGCATACACACCAGGCAGATGGCAGTGTGGATTATGTGGAAGTAACCGGAGACATTGTTTTTGATGGTGTGGATTTCGGATACACCGATGAGAAGATGGTGCTTCATGATATCAAGCTATATGCAACACCGGGACAGAAAATAGCATTCGTTGGCTCTACAGGTGCTGGGAAGACGACCATTACCAATTTGATTAATCGTTTCTATGATATTCAGGACGGGAAAATCCGATATGATGGAATTAACATCAATAAGATTAAGAAGGCAGATTTGCGTCGGTCATTAGGAATTGTATTACAGGATACACATTTATTTACCGGAACTGTAAAAGACAACATTCGTTTCGGGAAATTGGACGCGACGGATGAGGAGATCGTTGCAGCAGCAAAATTAGCAAATGCTGACGGCTTCATTAGACGTCTTCCACAGGGGTATGACACTATGTTAGTGGGAGATGGAGCTAACCTTAGTCAAGGACAAAGACAGCTTCTCGCAATCGCACGTGCTGCAATTGCAGACCCTCCGGTACTGATTCTCGATGAGGCCACAAGCTCCATTGATACCAGAACAGAACGTATTGTACAGGATGGTATGGACAAATTGATGGCAGGCAGAACAACCTTTGTCATTGCCCATAGATTATCGACTGTTTGTAATTCGGACTGCATTATGGTATTAGAGCAGGGAAGAATCATTGAGCGTGGAACTCACGACCAATTGATTGAGGAACAAGGAAAGTATTATCAATTATATACAGGAAATGCGATTCAGGCATAATGTAATACCCACGATCGCGAATCGTGGGTATTATTTGTCGTCTTGAAGTGCATTAAAACAAGAAGTCAGGTGTATACTATTAGAAGCAGCAATAATCACTTCGCGAAATAGCATTTTTTCATCACTTTTTGTTCGACCAATATCTTCAATCTTATCTTTCAGACCAAAGACATGGAATAGGACATTTTCCAATTCTTCACAAAGGTAATCGTAAGCAATCTCCTTTGGATAGGATTTTTCCTGCATTTCACGCAGGGCTACGATATGTTCAAGTGACAGCACGTTTTTGGCAATGGCGATGTAAAACAGATAAGCGATTTGCTCTGCATAATAGAGCTTCTTTATTGGCGGTGCAATAATTCCTTTCTTTACATAATTGCTTACCATGGAAGAAGTAATAGTCATGCAGCCAAGGGGTGCTAGCACATGGTTAATGTATTGAGTTGTCTGCTCTAGATAGAGTCCTTCATTTGGAAGCTCATTATACCTAGGCATATGAAATGCTCTTATGGCCTCAGCCATTTGTTGTTTAATTGACTCTTTCATGTTCTTTATTTTACTTTTTTTCCTTTTTTTAGTCAACCCCTTGACGTATGTATATATTAGTGATACTATAATTAATGATATCGGTTTTTGAAAAACCGATGAAATGGTTTTGAATATGATTAAACAGGAGGATGGATATGAAAATAAGAATTGTTGCGGATTCCAGTGCAGATTTAATAACTCTTGATGATAAAAGTGTCGTGTCTGTTCCAATGAAGATTATGACAGATGCGAAGGAATATGTAGATGATGATATATTAGATGTGAAAGGGATGACTGATGAGTTGGCATCTTACCGTGGAAAATCGGGCAGTGCCTGTCCGGGAGTTGGTGATTGGATTGATGCCTTCGGAGATGCAGACCGAGTATTTTGCATTACAATAACAAGTAATTTATCAGGTAGCTATAATTCTGCAATGGTAGCAAAAGAGATGTTCGAATCAGAAAATCCAGGCAAGAAAGTATGTGTCATCGATTCCCTGTCGGCTGGTCCGGAGTTGAGATTGATTGTTGAGAAAATACAGGAGCTTTGTGCGCAGGGGAAAGAATTTGAAGAAATATGCAAAGCAGTTACAGAATACCAAAAGTCTACATACTTGGTATTTATGTTGAAATCGCTTACGAATCTTGCGAATAATGGACGCGTTAGCCCGGCAGTGGCAAAGATTGCAGGAGTACTTGGCATTCATGTGATGGGTATTGCAAGCGAAGTTGGTACTTTGGAGCAAAAGGCGAAGTGTCGTGGTGAAAAGAAAACAATTCTTGCATTATGGAAACAGATGAAGGAATTAGGATACAAAGGTGGAAAGGTGATTATTCACCATTGCTTTAATCTGGAAGCAGCAAAGCAGTTGAAAGAGATGATAACACAAGAATTTGTAAATGCAGATGTTGTAATTGGCACCACAAAAGGTTTGTGTAGTTTTTATGCAGAGCAAGGTGGCATGCTTGTCGGAATTGAATGTTAATAGTTTGGAAAAGGATATCGTAAAGATGTCCTTTTTTTCTTGCAACTACGCCTTAAGTATCGTATTCTATAGAGTAGGGACATAAACAAGAAGTACAGATGTTTAAGGAGAAATTATGGAGTATATCAT
>JAXJXL010000133.1:0-17332 GCA_036307525.1 Faecalimonas sp. | reverse complement strand
TGTTTTTAACAAAGTGTGCCTGCCAAGCTACTTCTACGATGAAACGGATAGCCATTCTTGTGTCAGCGTTAGCACCACAGAATGCATCTACTACGAATAATCTCTTGTTTGAAAGCTCTGCAAGAGCAAGTTTTTTAAGTTCTGCCCAAACATCTTCTGAGATTGGGTGGTTATCGTTTTTATATTCGTCTGTTGTCCACCATACTGTATCTTTAGAGTTTTCATCCATAACGATATATTTATCTTTAGGAGAACGTCCTGTATAGATACCTGTCATAACGTTAACAGCACCAAGTTCACTTTCTTGTCCTACTTCGTAACCAACTAAATCAGCTTTGGTTTCTTCAACGAATAAGTCTTCGTAAGAAGGATTGTATACGATTTCAGTAGTACCAGTAATACCATACTTTTCTAAATTGATTGTTGACATCTGTTGTTTACCTCTTTCTTCTTTTTTTAGTTTTTTGTAACTATTCAGATCCAACCTTGAAAACACGTTGAGTTTACTCTGAACAGTTACATATTATACAAGATACAGGTTGTCTCGTCAATATCTTGTTTGCTAACTTTGTTAAGTTTTTAACCAAATTTTAACCTTTTAATATGTTTTTCACAGTTTCTTCCATCTTGTCTGCATCGCATTCCAAAGTATGGAGGATTTTTGCATCACGAATTTCCTCTACTGCATTCGGAATATCCACATTGGAAATCACTTCTAATGTGTCAATCAAGTCAAATTCTTCCATCGCTTCGTAGTTTGCATCAATTGCTGTCATGACACTTCTTGAGAACTTATAAGGACTTGCTGTAGATGCAATTACCGTCTTGCGGCTATCGCCACTTTCCTGTCTGTATTTCTCATATACAGAGGCTGCAACTGCAGTATGCGTATCCATCACATAACTCGTCTTCTTGTATGTATCTGCAATCTTATCCTTTACTTCTGCTTCTGTTGCATAACCTGCTGCAAAATCAGAAAGATTTGCCTTCATATCATCAGACAATTTGTAAACACCTTTTTCTTTCAAATCCTTCATAAGTTCGCTGTTTTTCTCTGCATCGCATCCAGCAATCATATAAACGAGACGTTCCAAATTGCTTGAAATCAAGATGTCCATAGACGGGGAAATCGTAAGAATAAATTCTCGATTTTTGTCATACACACCTGTTTCAAAGAAATCAAATAATACTTTATTGTCGTTAGAAGCACAAATGAGTTTACCGATTGGAACTCCCATGTGTTTTGCAAAATAAGCAGCAAGAATATTTCCGAAATTACCGGTTGGAACAACTACGTTGATTTCTTCCCCTGCAGTAATTTCCTCATTCTGTAATAATTTTGCATAAGCATATACGTAATAAACAATCTGCGGAACCAAACGTCCAATATTAATGGAGTTTGCAGATGAGAACTGGTAACCAGCTTCATCCATTTCTTTCGCAAGTTCTTTATTTTCAAAAATTGCTTTTACTCCGCTTTGTGCACAGTCAAAGTTGCCATGAATTGCAACAACAGATGTATTTGCACCTTTTTGTGTCACCATCTGAAGCTCCTGCACCTTGCTAACACCATTCTTTGGATAGAACACAATAATCTTTGTTCCTTCCACATCTGCAAATCCGGCAAGTGCTGCCTTACCTGTATCTCCAGAAGTTGCTGTTAAGATTACGATTTCATTTTTTACATTATTCTTCTTTGCAGAGGTTGTAAGTAAATGTGGCAAAATAGAAAGTGCCATATCCTTAAATGCAATTGTTGCGCCGTGGAACAACTCTAAATAATAGGTGTCTTCCACCTTTGCAAGTGGTGCAATTTCCTCTGTGTCAAATTTAGAATCATATGCTTTTGCAATACAGTTCTTCAGCTCTTCTTTTGTAAAATCTGTAAGAAATTGTTTCATAACTGCATAAGCAGTTTCCTGATAAGACATCTCTTTCAATTCATCCAATGTTACATCCAGCTTTGGTATGCTGACCGGCACATATAGTCCCCCATCATCTGCAAGACCTTTCAAAATAGCTTCGGAAGCCGTTACTGTTTTTTCTGCACTTCTTGTACTTTTATATAGTAAGTTCATACTTGTATCCTTTCTATAGTAACTATTCAGAGCCACCCTCGAAAACGCGTTGTGTTACCTCTGAACAGTTACATTTTATTGTTCGTATAGTTAACTAATCCGCCTGCAGCGATTAACTTCTGCATAAATTCTGGAAATGCCTGTCCTTGGAATTCGGTTCCTTTTGTGCGGTTGTAAATCTTACCGCTGTCAAAATCCACTTCCACTTCATCTCCTGCTTCAATACCCCTTGCCGCCTCCGGACATTCGATAATCGGAAGTCCGATGTTAATTGCATTTCTATAGAAGATTCTGGCAAATGTCTCAGCGATAACACAGCTAACTCCTGCTTCTTTCAAGCACAATGGAGCATGCTCTCTGGAAGAACCACAACCAAAGTTCTTGTTTGCAACAATCAAATCGCCTGGCTGTACCTTCTTTGCAAATTCAGGGTCAATATCAACCATAGCGTGACTTGCCAACTCTTTTCCGTCAAATGAATTTAAATATCTTGCAGGAATGATAACATCTGTATCTACGTTATCTCCATATTTGAATACGTGTCCTAATGCTCTCATTATCTGTCACCTACTTTCTCCGGATTTGCAATACAACCTGCAATCGCACTTGCTGCTGCCACTTCAGGTGATGCAAGATAAATCAAGGAATCTACATGTCCCATTCGTCCTACAAAGTTACGGTTCGTGGTAGAAACACATTTTTCTCCTGCTGCCATAACACCCATATGTCCACCCATACATGGTCCACAGCTTGGTGTATTAAATGCACAGCCTGCTTCAATAAATGTTGTAACAATACCCTCCTCGATACATTGTAAATAAATCTTCTGTGTCGCCGGAATAACCAACGCGCGTACGTCCGGATGTACCTTATGCCCTTTCAGAACTGCTGCAGCTCTTCTCATATCTTCCATTCTTCCATTTGTACATGAACCAATTACAACCTGATCAATCTTAATCGGCTCCATTGCTTCTACTTCGTCAATGGTATGTGCATTACCTGGTAAATGTGGAAATGCTACTGTCGGACGTACTTTTGATAAATCAACTTCTACTACTTCGTCATATTCCGCATCTTCATCTGCAGTGTAAATAGTATATTCTTTATCAGAATGTTCTTTCATGTAGTTTTCTGCTTTTTCATCTACTGGGAAAATTCCGTTTTTCGCGCCGGCTTCAATTGCCATATTCGCCATCGTAAATCGGTCGTCCATTGATAGATATTGGATACCATCACCAACAAATTCCATGGATTTATACAGCGCACCATCTACGCCAATGCGTCCAATAATATGTAAAATGATATCTTTACCACTTACATATTTACTTGGTTTTCCTGCAAGCACAAACTTAATTGCACTTGGCACTTTAAACCACAACTCTCCTGTCGCCATTCCGGTTGCAATATCCGTAGTACCAACACCTGTCGAAAATGCTCCCAGTGCTCCATATGTACATGTATGGGAGTCTGCACCGATAATACATTCTCCTGCAACTACGATTCCTTTTTCCGGTAGAATCGCATGTTCAATTCCCATCTGACCAATCTCAAAATAATGCTTCAAGCACTGACATTTCGAAAATTCACGAATAGACTTTGAATTTTCTGCTGACTTAATATCTTTGTTTGGTGTAAAATGGTCTGGCACCAATACTACTTTATCTTTATCAAATACTTTATCTGCCATCTGGTTAAATACAGGCACCGCCATTGGTCCTGTGATATCATTAGCCATAACCACATCTAATTTCGCTTCAATCAATTGTCCTGGAACTACTGATTCTAATCCCGCATGAGCCGCAAGGATTTTCTGCGTCATTGTCATTCCCATTTTCAGTTCCTCCCTTGTGTAGAATACTTATTCAGTCATTCTAGCACATTTGAAACGGTTATGACAAGACATTATCACTACTATTATAAAAGAAATTACTCCAAACATGCCAAACATAGCACCGTGGGAGCTGTCTCCTGTTTTTGGTGCCTCTGCAACCGGTGGTTCTATCAGTGTAATCTGCTCCGGTTCCGGTTTTTCTATCTTAGCAAACTTCGGTGTAACGCTTACCTCATAAAGCAACTCCTCACCTTTCTCACTCCATGCCGGCATACTGACTAACATTGGTGCAAATTCATATTCCTCATCCCCTGAAATACTAATCTGATAGATTCCGTCCTCCACATTCTCAATCTGAAACACATTTTCATTACCCAAATTTTTCGCATGTTCATAGCTGATAGTTTGTTGCAAAATTTCTTCAGCCTCTGCAATGTCAAAGTTTTCCCTTTCACATACTTTCTGATAATACACTGTCAGGTTTTCTGCCTCCTCCGGCAAAATTACTTCGATATATTTATTCATCCTATTCCTTCCTCTCTCCCGTCACAACAAGGCGATGGGTGTTGATTCCATATGGGGTACATGTAACCAAGGAAACCAAATCCCTCTCTTCCTGCACTCCAAAAACTTCCGTTTCACTAGGACGTATTACCTGAATGCTGCACACTTCATATACCAGTTCCTTTTCTCCCACATATAAGGCAAAGCAATCTCCTACCTCCAGTTCATCTAATTTCAAAAATAGGTCTGCATGAGGAAGCCCCCGATGGCCTGCAAGAACACTATGTCTGCTTTTCCCACCTCCCACCGTACTTCCTTCCTTCATGCATCCGATTCCTTTTTGTAGCACCTCTTCTTCTGTCCCCCTATATATAGGTAAATCTACATCGATTCGTGGTATTTCAATCCGCCCTATTCTCTCCTCCTGAACAAACACATTCCTATGCTGTTTGTACAGAGAAATCCCTTTGGCAAAAGGCGAATACAAGCACAATGTGACTCCCAGCACAAGCGTTCCATATGGAATGAACTTTTTCATACTAATTCACCCATTTTGGCTGAGTGATTTTGGATTCATTGTATGTGCAGAAGCCTGTGTGACTCGTAACTTTCTTCACATTCCAGTTACTTAAATTCAAGGACCATGCAGCGTTACCTCCCGTCGCATTGAAGGTTTTATACATATTCGTAACATTAGATACATTCCACCCACTCAAATCACCTAAGCTAAATGTGCTTGACCACTGCCCCATCTGATAGAACATATATTTCATGTTAGTAACCTTCGATACATTCCATTTGCTAAGGTCCAGCTTAATAGTCGGTGTATTAAAACCAAATCCACCAAACATCCACAGCATACTGGTAACATTTGATACATCCCATTCACTCATACCTGTAACGTTAATAGTTTTTGCATCCCATGCAAAACACTGGAACATGTATTCCATATTGGTTACCTGAGAGGTATCTAATTTTCTCACATCCAGTTCCGTACAATCATAAGCAAATTGAAACCAGTGTGCCGTACTTTTAGGTTTGATTATATCCTCAAAAATAATTTTGGTAACAATACGGTTATTATAGTAATTCCCGTCATACCACGGAACCTGGTTCTCCGAAGTATACGCAGTCTCCTCAAAGCCGGTATAAAACGCGCTTACAGTCCTGCCATTATAGGTGCCGCCAACCTGTATAGGTTCAGCAGTTCTCACAAAGCGCAAGGAGGTATCGTCAGCAGAATAAATAGCGTACGCAACCTTCTCCTTCCATATTGCCATTAATGTTGTATCTCCAATCGGCATTACAAACTGGCTGGTATAAATGTTTCCTTCTTTATCCTCCCAGCCTTCCAGTGCATATCCATCCTTTTCCGCCATTGGCAGTTCTATCGTATCGCCGTTATAAACCTTCTTCGCAGCAATGGTTTCACTACCTCCATTTGTGTCAAACGTTAATTGGAATTCTTTCTTTCCAATGGCATACTCAAATTCTAAATTCAAGGCCGTTTCCTTCGCTTTTGAGATAGTCCAAGCTCCCCGTTCCACTTGGATATCCATAGTTTCACTTGTCTGCTCACCAATCGGTATACTTACAAGATTTTCTCCTGTCGCAAGCGTCTGTCCCTCCATTTTAAAAACCATTTGCTTTGTGTTGACCGGTATTTCCTGCCCTTTTGAAGAAAGCTTCCAATCGTTGCATTCTGTCACATGAATTTTTTCAATGGTAATTGGAACTATTGACTGATTACTGATGTCAAACTTTGTGATACTATTTTTCCCTGATTCGTCAAACGAAATAGATATGTTAGTTGGAATCGTTACGTTTACATTTTCCTGTGCCTCTGCCGCATGAACGGGCGTATTTAACAGAAACATGGTTAAACATAACGCGATAGCTGCAAGTGCTCCCTTTTTCTTTTTGCAGATACATCCGATTACTACTATCAGTGCTGCCCCCAGCGCCACAACATATTTTATCCATGCCCCTGTATCACCGGTTTGGACTGCTGCTTCTTCGTGTTCTGGATTCGTTATTTTTGTTTTTGTCATGTCCGCTTCTATAGCAATATCTACATCCGTTGATGTCTGACCTGCTGCATTTACTACAGTGCCTATCATCAGGCAGGCACAAAGCAGAACCAATAATTTTCCTAAATTTTTCTTTATTTTCTTCATTATTTTACCTCGATTGTGATTGGGAATGCGGAAGATACATTCCCTTCTTCCGCATATCCTACTTTCAGTCTACATTCATGCGTTCCCTTTGACAAAGCCCTATCTAATTCGATCATATTCATTTCATAGCCCGGCTCTATCTTCTTTGATGTGTAAATGCAATCCCCGTTTTCATCAAACAATTCAAATTCAATCGGGTAATGATTGTTTTTGATGTTTTTGATATTAAAATTTTCACTGACTGTCCCGTTAAAAACTGCCCACGACGAATAGTTGACATTCATCTTTCCCTCTTCGACAATTGCATTTAATTCCTCTTGTCTCTTGGTCATGTCTATTTCTGTAATTTGATTCACATTTGTCTCGTATTCTGAAATTGCAAGCTCTGGTTCACATGAATTTCCCATCAGTACTACGAACAAAAGAATCAGAATACCCATCACACCAATAAGTATACTTTTATTTTTCTTCTTCGCCTTGTTCATAATCTTTCATACCTTTAGTTGAAATTAAATGTTAACACCATGTCAAAAGCCTTTGCAGATGCTTCCGATTTTGTAAACGCTCCACGTTCCACACCAAATGATAAAACTTGAGTTTGTCCGGATGGAATCTCTATTTCCGTATTTCCAAAGGTAACGGAACCACTTGTACTTTCTGTTCCGCTTGTCGGAGCAACTAATTTAAGTGCACCAGCTTTTCCAACTGAAAATTTAATAGATTTTGTATCCTTTGAAAGGGTTTTTACATTCTGAGAATCTGCCAATAGTTTCCATCCGGAACTACCTGCGTCCATATCAATTTTTGCCAAGTGAATCCCTGCAATAGTACTCACGTTTTCAATTGTCCAATTCGTAGGTAAGGTGTTGCTGCCGTCTGCATTAAACACAATCGGAATGGTGGTTGGTACCGTTACAGACACATTGTCCATTGTGGTTTCTTTTACCTCGATTTTCACATCCGAAGATGCCGCATATGTAGGAACTGCTGTCCCCAAGATTACTGTTACTGATAATAATGCTGCTAATAATACTTTTACTTGTTTCATGTTATATTTCTCCTTTTCGCTTTCGTCTTTTTATGATATTGATACTGATAGCACATAGTGCAATGCCCGCCAAATTCGTATAAAGAGGTGCGGGCGCGCCTGTATTTGGAAGTACAAAATCAATCTCGTTTACTACTTCAAGATGTACTTCCCCGTCTTGTGGCATACCCTCTTCATATATCTCGTATCGTTGCTGTTCTCCATTTTCGTCTATTTGACTGCGATATCCAATAGGTGGCTTTGTCTCCTTCAGATAATATGGGACCTTCGCATATAGTGTCTGAAACCGAAGGATTCCGTTTTCATCCGTTATTCCTTTTGTAATTTCCTGCTCGCATTGCTCATCCGAATAAAGTGTAAATTCTGCCCCTTGTAATGGCTTTTTGTTACCATCATTCTTATGGATGATTAAATCATATGTAATCACTTTTTCTTCTACAGTTGGATACGTGTAAGTCGATACTGTCTTTCCATTTCCTTCGCCCGTTATCTGACGGATAAAAGTCTCTTCGTTCAGCAAATAACCTTCTGATGCCTTTGTTTCCCGGATAACCAGTGTTCCCAGGGGCATTGCTTCATACAATGCATCCCCTGAAACCAAATATCCTTCGGTATACCGAACAATTCCCTGTTCATCTGTTTCAAACACCCATGTCTTTGCCGGTGTTTTTCCCATGCTTTCCGGATTCACATTCTCATCCCATAGACCCTTATAATACTGAACCGTAAATTGTGCCCCCTTTAAAGTGCCTGCTCCCTGTGGTTTGTTCTCCTTGGTATCCGCATCTACTTTTTCTAGCAGAATATCAATTGGATTGACTTGTGGTACATCGGAAAATTGTAAAGTCGTAGTCTTTTCAGCTGTAACGGTAAACTGAGTAATTTTATCACTTTTCGCATAACCTTTTGGCGCCACGGTTTCATGCGCGTAATAAATGCCGGCAGCAAGTTCGACTTTGTTTGATTTTCCATCTGCCCCTATTGTCAAAGTTCCTACTTTCAAGTTTTCTGTGAGCGTATTGTTCTTGTAGATTCCGTATTGCGCTCCTTCCAGTGAATAACAGCTGTTTCCATCACTTATGCTTGGATTTTCAGATGTTTTTACACTCGTTACAGACCCATTCTTTTCGACCTCATAAAAAGCCAGATTCTGCAAATCATCCGAAGCGGTAATTGCCATATACGCTTTGAAATTCTCTGGTGGAGTCGGGTACTTGTTAGGGTTGTTTACAATGTCCCAATAGAATTCATCATATTTTGCGCTTGCTCCTGTTTCCCTCTCCCCAATGTTGGCATCCGATACAGCAATAGCAGTCAAAACATGCGCTCTCTCATCCGTACCAAGTGTATTTTTCGGACCATTATAGCCATAATATAGCGCTTTTCTTAAAATTTGATTCGTACAAGGTTCGATTCGAATCACACTGGTTCCTACTGTTGGCCATGACTTGTTATACTGCGCACAAAATGCATGTGTGCCATTCACATAGTATCGTCCGGTGCTTATGCCCCAAGTGATTTTCTGGTATCCGGTAACAGAACCAGCTGCGGCTTCAGCAGGAATTGGTCGCAAAGTAGCAAGAATACAAATCATGCACATCAACAGCAACATCGATTTGTGTTTTCCAATATTCAATTTTCTTCCTCCTTTTCGTTAGTGCATCAAAATTTGCATAACAAAAGAGTATACAATCATCCTATCATGCCTCCTTTACACATGAATTTTTTCTCGAGAAATTTTGCTCGTTTTGGATAGTTGGGATGATTCTCCCACTTGAAATAAGATTTGCTCTCCGACGAGTAACCATACTATAGTCCTGATTAAAAGATTTGTCAATATGTTTTTGGAGATTTTTTTTGCTTTGCTTTTTTACTTTGTTTTAATATGATGGATTTTCATCTTATACTGGGTATAAACATCATATTTTAAGTCTTCTATACCCATAAACCTTAAAAATTCATCAAAAAAACAACAGATTTTCAAGAAGATTTTCTATATACATGGATTAGGGCACTAAAATACCCACAATTCCGTAAAATTGTGGGTATAAGTCCATGTGGAATACCAATTTATAGAAAGTGACCGGCTACTATAAAACGGACACTTCAAGTTTTTCTAACTCCTCAAGCCAAACGCTAGCACACGCATCACTTGGCATGCGAAGTCCTCCTCGTGGTGATACATCCACGCTTCCTACCTTTGGGCCATCCGGCAAGCATGAACGTTTGAATTGTTGCGTAAAGAATCTGCGATAAAATGTCTTAAGCCACTTCAAAATCGTCGCATCATCATAGGTTCCGGCAAATGCATATTTTGCCAGACGATAAATTTTACTTGGTGTGTAACCAAAGCGTAGAATGTAATACAGATAGAAATCATGTAGTTCATATGGCCCTACTAAATCTTCTGTCTTCTGTGCAATCTCGCCATCCTTTGGCGGCAATAATTCCGGACTTACCGGAGTATCAAGTATGTCAAGAAGTACTGCTGAAAGTTCTTTATCCTGACAGGTATCTGCATAATATTTCACCAAATGGCGTACCAATGTTTTTGGAACCGAGCCGTTTACTCCATACATGGACATGTGGTCCCCATTGTAGGTTGCCCAGCCCAGCGCAAGCTCTGACATATCACCGGTACCGATTACCATACCACCTGTCATGTTTGCAATATCCATCAGCACCTGTGTACGCTCTCGCGCCTGTGCGTTTTCAAAAGTTACGTCATGCACATTTTCATCATGTCCGATATCACGGAAATGGGTACGAACCGCATCTTTAATCACAACCTCTTTGAGTGAGGCACCTAACTTTTTCGTCAAGGTACAAGCATTTTGATAGGTTCTGTCTGTGGTTCCGAAGCATGGCATTGTCACACACTCAATATTGCTTCTTTCAATGTCAAGCATATCAAATGCTTTTGCAGTGACAAGAAGTGCCAACGTAGAATCTAAGCCACCGGAGATACCCACAACTGCACTCTTACAGTGAGCGTGCTGCATGCGTTTTTTCAATCCCATTGCCTGAATGGTTAAAATTTCCTCGCAACGATTCTCACGATCCTGTAAATTCGATGGTACAAATGGCATCGCCTCTATTTTTCTTGTCAAAGTTGTTTCCTCTATATCCAACGAGAATGGTATTTGTAACATTTCATTGACATCTTCTAATGGTTGGAACGACGTGTTTTTCCGCCTTTCACTGATGATTCTATCCACATCAATTTCACTGTAAATAATCTCATTTGCAAACTGTGGCGATTCGCTTAAGATAACCCCATTTTCTGCAATGATATTGTGGCCACCGTAAACCACATCTGTGGTAGACTCTCCTTCTCCTGCATTTGCGTACACATACCCTGCAATAATTCTTGCAGACTGACCGCGAATCAAGTCTCCGCGATAAGTGTCTTTCCCTACTGCCTCAGCACTCGCAGAACAGTTGACAATGACAGTCGCTCCTGCTAAAGCAGCTTCCACGCTAGGTGGGTTTGGAGCCCACACGTCTTCACAGATTTCTGCTGCCACAACTAGATTTGGCATATCCACGCAAGAGAACAATAATTTGGGTCCGAATGGTATCTCCTCTCTATTTATCAGCAACCACTCAGCCTTCTTAGGTGCCGGGCAAAACTGTCTCATCTCATACGCTTCGCCACTGTTTGGAAGAAATGTCTTCGGCACCAAACCAAGTAATTCACCGTGACTGATAACTGCCGCTACATTGTATAATTTCCCATGTACAGCATACGGAAGTCCCACAATCATGAGAGCATCATACCCCTCTGTATGCGCAACAATTTCCTGCAACGCTTCTTCTGCTTTTTTGAGAAGCACATCCTGTGTAAACAAATCCCCACAGGTATAGCCTGTCACACATAATTCCGGCAAAACTACAATTTTTGCACCGTGAGAGACTGCCTCATCAATTGCCTTGCATATTTCCTGTTTATTATAATCTACATCTGCCACTCTAACATTTGGCGTCGCTGCCGCAACCTTTACAAATCCCTGTCTCATCTTCAAAGCCCCCTATCTGCTTTTCTTTAAGATTTCCTTTAATTCCTCTACTGTAAATTGATAGCTGGTATTGCAGAAATGACAATGCATTTCAATCTCCTTGCCATCATCAATCATTTCCTGAATATCTTTTCTACCAATACTGATTAATGCTTTTTCCACACGCTCTTTGGAGCAGCTGCACTGAAACTTGGTTGGCATGGTATCGTTAAATTCCACGTCCATACCCTCTAAAACCGTCTCCAAAATCTGCTCCGGTGTCATGCCTTTATCCAACATGCTTGTAACCGGTTCCAGTTTTGCAATGTTGGCTTCTAATTTATCCAATACTGCATCTTCTACAAACGGCATGACCTGAATGATAAATCCACCGGCTTGCTTTACGGTGTTGTCTTTCTCCATCAATACACCAAGTCCAACGGAAGATGGCACTTGCTCCGATGTTGCAAAGTAATAAGTTAAATCCTCTGCAATCTCACTGGTTGTCAAAATAGTATCTCCAACATATGGCTCTTTCAGTCCCATATCTTTGATAACGCTTAACACACCTAAGCCCAAAGCCTTAGCTACATCCAGTTTGCCTTTCTCACTTGCCGGAAGAATCACCATTGGCTCTTCTACAAATCCTTTTACATTCCCGTGTACATCCGCTGTCACGGTAAGTCCTTTAATCGGACCATCACATTGAATCTTGATAGTCAGCATGTCCTTGTCATTTTTCATCATACTTCCCATCATTGTTCCGGCCGTCAAAAGTCTTCCTAATGCTGCCGTCGCCACCGGGCTTGTCCCATGTGCTGCACGTGCTGTCTCTACCACATCTCTTGTTGTCGCCGCAAATGCTCTTACCTGGCTATTTGCAGCGGTTGCTCTTACAATATAATCACTCATACTACTTTCCCTTCTATTGTCATTCTCTATTGTCATATGTTATTTTTTTCTGCCACATGTCATTCTTTGTTGCCGTATGTTATATGGATTTACCACGTTCTCGGGCAACTACGTAAATACGCTCACTATTTTCATGTGGAACATTTTTTGTAAACGCATCGTATGCGGTTATATATTCCAAACCGGACCTTTCAATCAGTCCTTTTATTGCTGCCAAATCATAGGCCTTCTGGAAATGTGTTTCCTGATATTTTCGATACAAATCCGAATCAGTTTCTTTGATGAATAGACTCAATTCATATTCATTTATCTGCTCATTCTCATAGTAATAATTATCCCAAATAAAGCTACATTCATCCCTGTCTTCTGCAATTGTCTGATTGCCTAACACTTCGCTATATTTGTAGACCGTATTGAAATCAAAAACAAATATTCCGTTCGGGTCCAAATAATTATTCACCAATCGAAATACTTCTAACAAATCTTCTTCCTCTGTGATGTAATTGATAGAATCGCAGATGCTGACAATGGCTTTCACTGTTCCGTACAGTTCAAACTCACGCATATCCTGCAGAAGATATAAAATATCATGTCCGGATTCTGCACGCTTTTCCATCGCAATTTCAAGCATTTCCTCCGCATTATCTATACCAATCATATCATAGTCAGATGTAGCTAAAAGTTCAGTCATATTACCTGTTCCGCACCCCAAGTCTAACACAAGACCATCATGAATACCATATTCTTTTAAAAGTCCAACTAAATACTCTGCCCATTCCTCGTATGGAATGTTATCCATAAAGGTATCATAGACAGATGCAAAGCTTGTGTATGCGTCCATAAACTGCCCTTTCTTGTTAGAAATACTTATCTTATGAATTGTAACACAGAATTTAGGATATGTCCAATGTACAATCACAACAAAAGGCACCGTGTCGCTAAACACCATGCCTTTCTCATTTCGTCATTTATTACTATTTAATCTCGTGTATCCATCCTTCTGGAGCTTCAATTCTGCCCATCTGGATGCCTGTTAATGTATCATATAATTTCTTCGTAATTGGTCCCATCTCTTCCATTCCACTTGGGAGACAGATTTCTGTACCATGGTCCACAATCTTTCCTACAGGAGAGATTACTGCTGCTGTACCACAAAGACCGCATTCTGCAAAGTCTTTCACTTCCTCAAAAAATACTTCTCTTTCTTCCACTTCCATGCCAAGATATTCTTTTGCAACATAGCATAATGAACGTCTTGTAATTGATGGCAAAATAGTATCTGATTTTGGAGTCACAAGTTTACCGTCTTTTGTAATGAAGATAAAGTTTGCTCCACCTGTTTCTTCTACTTTTGTTCTTGTCGCAGAGTCAAGATACATATTTTCATCATATCCCTGATTGTGTGCATCAACGATTGCATGTAAGCTCATAGCATAGTTAAGGCCTGCCTTGATATGACCGGTTCCATGCGGAGCTGCACGGTCAAAATCGCACACACGTATGGTAATCGGTTTTGCACCGCCTTTGAAGTATGGTCCAACCGGTGTTGCAAAGATACGGAATTGATATTCGCTTGCTGGTTTCACGCCGATTACTGGGTTACTTCCAAACATATATGGACGAAGGTACATGGTTGCACCTGAGCCATATGGTGGAACAAAGTCTGCATTTGCAGCCACAACCTGCTCTACTGCTTCGATAAATTTTTCTTCCGGGAATACCGGCATTTCCAATCTCTTTGCACTTTCAACCATACGCTTCGCGTTAAGGTCTGGACGGAATGTTACAATACGTCCGTCTTCTGTGCGGTATGCTTTTAATCCTTCGAAAATGGTCTGTGCATACTGAAGGACACCTGCACATTCATTTAACACAATGTTTGCATCTTCTGTAAGGCCGCCTTCATCCCATGCGTCATCTTTGAAGTTTGAAACATATCTTTTATCTGTCTGAATATATCCAAAACCTAGGTTTGCCCAATCAATTTGTTTACTCATGTCTTAATCCTCCATTTTATACAACTGTTCGCATCCCCCTCATTCGCACTCGTCGTGCTTACGCACTCCAGTCCCGCACTTCGTGCTAAGACTGCTCATGTGGGTGGATATTACGTGTTCCACGTATTGCTTACGAAATAGCCATTTTTGTATGCAAGCATCCATAATGTCTATTTCTCAGCAATCTGCGAACAGTAATTATCTTTGTGTCATATTTATAGCTTCGATTCCAACGCTACCGCCCCGTACTACTTCGATAGACTGGAATTCTTCTTTCATCAGTTTGATAATCGCATCATTCTTTGTTGCGGAATGAACAAACTCTAACAGTAAGCTGTCCTTTCCATAATCCACAATTCTTGCCTGGAAGGACTGTGCGATCTGGAATAACTCTTCCTTCTCGTGTCTGCTAATCTTCTTTACCTTGACATAAAGGAGTTCTTTCATACACACGGAACAGTTGGTAAAGTCAATGACTTTAATAACCTCAACCATCTTATTTAACTGCTTTTTAATCTGTTCAAATGTTTCATCATCACTGGATGTTGCAATTGTCATTCTGGAAACAGTCGGGTCTTCTGTCGGACCTACTGTCAAACTATCCAAGTTATATAATTTCCCTGAAAACAGACCGGAAATCTTAGGAAGTACACCGACCTGGTTTTCTACAAATAGTGAAATCCATCTTTTTTTCATTGTTGAATCCATGCATCTTCCTCCTTCCTAGCAATCCATAATTAAATCTTCTAAGGTTCCACCTGGTTTTACCATTGGATATACCAAATCTTCCGGGTCAATGATAAACTCAATGAGTGTCGGAGTCTTTGTATTCTTACGCGCTTCCTCGAATGCTGCTTTTACGTCTTCCGGGTTAAATACACGCATGCCTTTTGCACCGTAGCTTTCAGCCAATTTTACAAAGTCTGGTGTATATGGAGGACATTCACAATCTTCTGTGCCACATTTTCCATTACATGCTTTTCCTGCACGGAGGCAAGTCATAGAGTAACGCTTTCCATAGAATAATTTCTGCCATTGACGAACCATACCAAGGTAAGTGTTATTAAATACACATAGGATAACAGGTAATTCTTGAAGCACTGCTGTTGCAAACTCTTGAATGTTCATCTGCATGCCGCCGTCTCCTGAAATCATGATAACCGGCACATCCGGATTCCCAATCTGTGCACCAATTGCTCCTGGGAAACCGTAACCCATTGTTCCAAGACCACCTGAGGTTAACAGTTGCTTCTTCTCGTTCAATGCCAAATATTGTGTCGTAAACATCTGATGCTGCCCAACGTCTGTAACCACAATTGCTTCATCAAATGTCTCATTAATGGTTTCAATAATCTTCTGAGGAGTCAGCTTATTCTGATTCTTCATCATCAGAGGATGCTCCGCTTTCCATGCATCAATCTGTGCAAGCCATTCCGGCCTCTTATTTTCCTCCACATATTCCAACATCTTCTCTGTGGCTTCCTTTGCATCTGCAACAATTGGAACATCTACGCTTACATTTCTTGAAATAGAACCGGTATCGATATCGATATGTACAATCTCCGCATTGGGCGCAAATTCATGAAGTTTACCGGTAATTCTATCGTTAAATCTGGTTCCAATTGAGAACAACAAATCACATTCACCGACTGCCATATTTGCCGCATACGCACCATGCATACCAAGATTTCCAATAAATAATGGGTGGTCAGTTGGAATGGCCCCTCTACCCATAATGGTTGTGACAACCGGAATCTGTGTCTTGTCTACAAGTTTTGTAAAGTTCTCATTGGCATCTGCGATATTCACACCGCCACCTGCCAAGAACAATGGTTTCTCTGCCTTTTTAAGCATCTTAATAGCACGCTTTAACTGACCAATATGTAAACCCGGATTTGGCTTATATCCACGGATATTTACTGTTTCCGGATATTCTGCATCTCCAAGCTCTGCCATCACATCTTTTGGAAGATCAACCACAACCGGTCCCGGTCTTCCTGTTCTTGCAATGTGGAATGCCTCTTTGATGATTCTACCCAAATCTTCTCTGCGTTGAACAGTAATACCATATTTGCAAATGCTTCTTGTAATACCTACAATATCAACCTCTTGGAATGCATCATTTCCAATCAAATGTCTTGCCACCTGACCGGTAAAGCACACCAATGGCACACTGTCATAATTAGCAGTCGCAATACCTGTAACCAAATTCGTTGCTCCCGGACCACTTGTCACCAAGCACACACCAACTTTTCCAGTCGAACGTGCATAAGCATCTGCTGCATGAATCAAAGCCTGCTCATGTCTTGGTAATATGACTCTCGTGTAGTCCTGCTTATATAGTTCATCGCTGATATCAATGGTACATGCTCCCGGATATCCAAAGAGAACATCTACGCCTTCTTCCTTCAGCGCTTTTACAAACAATTTATTTCCTGAAATTTTCTTCATATGTCGCCTCTTTTCCCTTGTCATAACTATTCAACCATAAAGACCTCAGACATGTCAGCAAGCTGCCATACGCTGTTCACACAGCTTCTGTCTGAGGTTTATGGCTAAACGCCATATGACACATATATGTATTGTCAACTCACATGCAAGCATGACGCTCCAATACATATATGTGTCGCATGGCTGAATAGTTATAAAAATTATAAGATTTTCTGGTGGTTTTGTCAAACCTTTTCCATTCTTGAGTTTCCGCAGTTTTATCCACAGCCTCCCTCTTTTCTACGCATTATTATAAACAACTTTAAAAAAATGCCCAAAATACAAGGAATCCTATTC
>JAXJXL010000132.1:0-6681 GCA_036307525.1 Faecalimonas sp. | reverse complement strand
TATTCTTTTTTTGATTCCCACTCTTTCAACTTCTTTTATTCTTTCTCATAGAGGAATTTAATCTCCTCATATATTTCTACAAAATCAATCTCACATTCTCCATTAAAGATTCCAACCGGCACTTTACTGTCAAATCCATACACCTTCGGAATCTCACTTTTTGTCCAGTCATATACAATGACTTTCTTTTTATCCGGGTCAATCATCCAATATTCTCTCACTCTGGCTTCCTTATATTTTCTAAGTTTTATTGCTGTATCACGCTTTGCAGATGATGGGGACAAGACCTCAACAACAAAATCTGGTGCACCATACAAACATCTATTAATAATTTTATCCCTGTCACAAACAACAATAACATCCGGCTGCACCATAGTCTTATCGTCACAATCCAGTTGTACATCAATTGGTGAGGCATACACCTTACATTTACCTTTGTTTTTCTTTACATAATCCTTTAACCAATATACAATTTCTAATACCAAATCCTGATGTGTATATGTAGGTGCTGCCATATCATAGATTACACCATCTATCAATTCCACACGTCTCTCATCCGGAATTGCATAGTAATCCTCCAGTGTATACTCACCCTGTCTCTTTACTCCATAGGCAACTTCCTCTTTGAGCATATCTGCTTCGTTTGCTTCATTGTCTCTGTCTGAATATCTAATTTCATTATCTTTTTCCATGATTATATTTCCTTTCTCTTAAAACTTTTTTATAAATTATACACACGCTTAATAATCGTATATCCGTTATATTATCACAAAAGAAAACAGTGGTCAAGACCTAAATCTCAACCACTGCACTATCTTTATAAACACATAATTATAGAGGAATAAGCCATCACCCTCATTCCTCTATGGAAAAACAAACACCGGAAACAGCCCATACCGTACCTCAAGGGGTGGATTTTGCTTTGCGAAAAAATTTTTCCACTCTTTTTTACTCCGGATATATACATTCAACATTAAATTCAGCAAATTTCTTAAGCCATTTATCTTCAGGTTTTGCATCGGTAACAATCATGGTAACATCTCGCAAATCACCAATTTTTGCAAAAGACACTCTGTCAAATTTAGAGCTGTCAATGGCTAATATTTTAACCCTGGCAGACTCTAACATTGAGCGCTTGTTATTTGCATGCCTTTCATCACTGTCTGTGAATCCTTTTTCCAAATCAAAACCTTTGGAAGAAATAATTGCCTTATCTACATAATAGGAACGAATTGTCTTATCGGTCACATGTCCTACCAGACCAAATGCTGTACTCACAATTTCTCCACCTGTCGAAATAACTTTACAATCTGGCACATCTAATAATTCAATTGCTATTTCCAATGAATTCGTTATAATGGTAAGACCTTTTTTGCCTTTAATATTTTTTGCAATTGCAACAGCCGTAGAACTTGCATCCAAAAAAATAAAGTCACCATCATGAATTGTCTGACTGATAATATCTGCAATCTTTTGCTTTCCTACTACATTCTTATTCTTTCGGATATTAAATGGCAAATCCAAGTTGGCGTTTTCATTGAGAACAGCGCCTCCATAGCTTTTGATTACGTATCCTTCGTTCTCCAACTTTTCCAAGTCACGACGAATGGTTTCTTCCGAAACATCATATAGGATGCTCAACTCACTCACCACAACTCGACGTTCCGCCTGCAGTTTTTCTAAAATCGCATTTCTTCTTTCTATTGCAAGCATAATCTTACCTCCAATTCTCTATTACAGAATTGCTTCACGAATTTTCTTGTCGGGACGTGCAATCACTGATGAATCAAGATACATTCCCTCTTTTGCTACGGTTTGCTTTGCACGCGCAATTGCCGCTTCTACGGCAGCTACCTCTCCTGTCAAGAACATATAGGACTTTCCACACATACCTCTTGCAAGACGAAGTTCAATCAAATCTACAATCGCTGTTTTTGCAGCTTCGTCCGCCGCCACAATCATAGAGGCTGCATCGTAGGTTTCAAGAACACCTAGTGCTGCTACTTCCTCAATCTCCGTAGCTCCATAGATTGCAGGAAATATGGATTCATGAGGATTACCTAATACAAAACTGCTGATTAAATGCTCCCCGTGCTGTACTCTTGCAGTATTAACTGCCGCATCAACCGCACTGAGAACCCCTGTAATAATTACAATGTATTTTCCAGGACATACTGTCTGTGCTTCAATAACACTCACGTCAGAAGTTTTTACCATCGCATCTGCTGCAACAACCCCTGCGGAAACGGTTTTATATTCTACTACTCCAATTGCCTTACTCATCTAAAAACAACCTTCCTATTTCTCAATTACTACATACTTCTCATTTACTTCTGTCACAGTACCACTAATCGATGCGTGGATTGCAACACTTAAACCATTGCCCGGCTCCGCAATCATTTGACCACGTTCCACATTATCTCCCACCTTCACAACTGCCGTTGCAGGAGCACCGATATGTTGGCTAAGCATAATTCTAACTTTCTTCATATCTACCACTTCATCATTAAGCGGTGCTTCTTTGTTATACTTTGTTAAATCCAGTCTAGCCATGAGTCGTTCCATTGGAACTTTTCTATATTCTCGTTCTTCTCCCACCGGTTTTGGAACCACTCCCTGAGGTGGTTTGATACCGGCTGCTCGAAGGCCTGACTTGTAATCTGCCATCAAAGACCTTGGTGATAAGCTTTGCATACAAGAATACATTTCGCACAAACCACAAGATGAACAAAACAATGTATTCACAAATATATTCGCATCCTGTACATCCTTGCATGTTGCGGCCAGCATGAATTTATGTGGCTCTATTGGGTGTCCCAAACGATTTCTTGGACACAAATCTGTACACATCGTACATTGGCAACAAGATGCCGCTGCACGTTTTAAATCAATCGAAGCTTTACGTTTCTTTTTCTGAATAATCAAGTGGTCTTCCGGAAGCACCAAAACAGCATTTGTTGTTTTGGTTACAGGCTCCGCACCTGTTCCGATTCTACCCATCATTGGACCACCGATAAAGTATACTGCATTCTTTGTACTCTGTCCACCTGCCAATGCAACAACTTCATCAATCGTACATCCAATTGGCACACGCACTGTCACCGGATTATTAACCTCTGCAACAACAGATACTAATTTGTCAACTACCGGTGTATTTTTCTTAAGCGCACGATATACATTGTACACCGTTTCTACGTTAAATACTGCAACACCTCATTCAATTGGAATTCCGCCCGGTCTAACAACCTTTCCAGTCACTTCGTAGATTAAAACCACTTCATCTCCTGCTGGATATACTTCATCTAATAACCCCAATCGAACGCCTTTGTATTCACCTATTACAGCATTTAAAGCTTCAATAGCTTTCTTATATGCTTTTTTAATACCAATTACAATTTCCTTGCTACCCATTGTCTGACCCATCATATAAAAGGTCTCAACAATCTCTCTGGCATTTTTCTCTAATAATTGTCTATGTAATCTTAATAGCGGTTCACATTCAGCACAATTTAAAATAATTGTTTCAGCATTTTCATTTAATTTTGCATAGGTTGGAAAACCGGCACCACCTGCACCAACAATTCCGTTTTGTTGCAATATACTGCTGAGTTCCTTTAATTCCATAGTATCACTACTCCAGTCCTGTTCCATCATCAATGATTCCAACAATTGCCGCATCTACAGGTGCATCTGCCATGTTACATCCTACACGCGCCGCACTACCTTGAGCTACAAGAACATATTCACCAATTCCTGCGCCAATATTATCAATTGCAATCACTTGTTTCGCACTTCCGCTCATTTTGCCGACTAATTCAACAATCATGAACTTATTTCCTACTAATTTATCATTTTTTCTTGTGGCTACAACACTTCCCACTACTTTACCTGCGATCATAACTACCTCCAAATTAACTACTTCATAATTGTCACTGTTTGACCTGTAGCAATTTTTGCCGCATTTGCTTCATCCGTATCAATATGCATCTCCAATGTAAAACTATCGTCTACACGAATTTGAACATGATTGAACACGGTTCCTCTTTCATTATCTGCTTTTACAGATACGATATCTCCATCCTTCACACCGGCTGCACTCGCATCCTTCGGTGCCATATGAATATGTCTTTTGGCGATGATACAACCCTCATTCAAATAAACAACACCTTTTGGTCCAACCACTGCAATCGGTGCAGAACCTTTGATATCTCCTGATGGTCTGATTGGTGCTTTGACACCTAGTTTAATTGCATCTGTCGCTGAAATTTCTACTTGTGATTTACTTCTAACAGGACCCAGTACTCTTACATTCTCAATTGCACGAAGCTTCAAACCTACGATAGTAACCAATTCATTAGATGCGAATTGTCCTCCCATAAGTTCTTTCTTCTTTGTTAATTGATATCCTTTACCGAACAAAATTTCTACATGTTCTTGTGTTAAATGAATATGTCTGGCTGATACACCAATTGGTACCATATATCCATTTCCTGCGTTTTCTTTTTTGTCGATTACTTCCAAAACTAATCTGGTAATTAATTCAATGTTATTATTTTCCATTTCTATTCCCGCCTTTGTCTACTATGTGTTAGAAGATTTGCTTTTTATTTTTATTTCATTCCGTTTCATCACGTCGTGCCGAGATGAAACGCATATTATTTGTAACCGTTCAGAACCAAGCAAAATTTTATAAAACAGACGTAAAATGCTTGCATTTTTAAGGAAGTTTTTAAAATTTTATTTGGCGGATACGCCACACTGAGAAAACACAACGTGTTTTCGAGGTTGGTTCTGAACGCCCAATAAAATTTTACCGAGTCGGTCGGTGTTAAGTAAACTCACACCGACCGCTCGAAAACTTTTACTCTTCTCGCTTACTTCAATGCTGGAAGAATTTTTTCTACATCGCCGTGTGGTCTTGGGATTACGTGTGTAGCTACTAATTCACCAAGTCTAGATGCGTTAGAAGCACCTGCTTCTACAGCAGCTTTAACTGCTCCAACATCTCCACGAACCATAACAGATACTAATCCTGAACCGATTTTCTCTGTTCCTACTAATGTAACGTTTGCAGCTTTTAACATTGCATCTGCTGCCTCTACTGCTGCTACTAAACCTCTTGTTTCTACCATTCCTAATGCTTGTTGTACCATCTTAATTTCCTCCTTTTTTTGTGGTGCTTGTGGCATTTGTTCTTGTTTTTCTTGTTGAGTTTTTACTCTTTGAACTGCTTTTGTAGGCGCCTTAGCTGTCGTCTTTGAAGCAGTTGCTTTTGTTGTTGTTTTTGCTGCTGTTGTCTTTGTTTCAGACTTTGCAGCTGTCGTTTTCTTTTCTTCCGCCATGTTATCTTCCTCCTATTGTAAACGGCTTGCACTTTGGTTTACAATTTTTACGATTTCTTCATGGGGATTTGCAATCACCGCTTTTGCAACCGGCTCCTTTATAGCATGTGCTGAAGCCGCTTCTACAGCTTCTGTCACTGCTGAAATTGTTCCACGTACAATAATGGTAACAAGTCTGCCACCCAGTTTTTTCTCCCAGGTTACAAATTCTACATCTGCTGTCTTGCACATAATATCAACAACATCAATTGCCGCTGTTGTACTTGGAATCTCAATTAGTCCATATGATGTTCCCATGAAACTTCTCCTTTATCTTAAAACAATTAGATAGTTGGAAGAATTTTTTCTACATCAGCGTGTGGTCTTGGGATTACATGTGTAGCTACTAATTCACCAAGTCTTGCTGCTGCTTCTGAACCAGATTCAACTGCTGCTTTAACAGCTCCAACATCTCCGCGTACCATAACAGTTACTAAACCAGAACCGATTTTTTCTGTTCCTACTAATGTAACTTCTGCTGCTTTTGTCATTGCATCTGCTGCTTCAATTGCAGCTGTAAGTCCTCTTGTTTCTACCATTCCTAATGCTTGTTGTACCATTTTTAAATCCTCCTAGATTATAAATATTATTATTTGTTATTTTATATTGTTACCTTGTTGTGTCCATACCGCTGATTTTCAGCATCTTTTCTGTATCCGCTTCCGGTCTCGGAATTATGTAACTTGTGATTACGCCAGAGACTTCATTGGCTCTTATTATTGCAGCTTCAACAGCTGCCTTTACATCGGATACACTTCCTCTAAATTTGATTGCTACGACCAGTGGTACAGGTAATGCGTCCGCATTTGCAGGTTTGTTCTTATCAAACGCTTCTAATGTTACGTTTGCTGCCTTGCATCCTGCGTCTGCCGCTGCAAATGCTGCAACCAAACCATACAATTCTACAATACCAACTGCTTCTCCCATAAGTCACCTCACTGATGATTACTCATTGATAATTGCAATCTTCAAACCTTCCATTTTGAGGTTTGTCACATGAGCTTCATTAATCTGTGATAATGGGTATCTATGTGTAATCAGTTTTTCCATTGGAAGACCGATTCCCTTTGCTCTCTTCAAGAAATCAAATGTAGTTGCATAATCACGAAGTGTGTATACCCATGAACCTACTGTTGTGATTTCTTTTGAACAAATATCAAAGTGTGGGTTGATTGTTGCATCTCCACCGTTGATAAAGAAACCTAATTCACAAAGTCCTCCACCCTTTCTGATGAACTTGTAAATGTTTGCATGAGCTACAGGTGAACCTGTACAATGGAAAGCAAAGTCAGCATAATAT
>JAXJXL010000131.1:0-1610 GCA_036307525.1 Faecalimonas sp. | reverse complement strand
TTTCTACTTTTTCTAAAATAGGCAGTGACAGGATTGTCCCAAGATAGTATTGTTAAAGTGCGACCAATAACAAACTTCACACACGGGCTTAGTCCCAACAACTGCCTATGAAAAGAATATCATCTTTAGGCTGCTTTCACAAGCAGTTTTATTTTTCAAATGCACCTCCATGATAGGTAGTTACTATTATTACTACTTTTATTTCATGGAGGTCTTTTATGTACGAATCATATATTAATAAAATCGAAGATATTGGTAAGCTTCGAAATCTAAAACCTGGCACTATTCGCACTTACCAAAACAACGTTAGGGATTTTTTGAAATTTATCAATAAACATCCAGATGAACTTACTTGCGAAGATGCAAGAGATTTTCTTTTACACCTAAAAAACAAAGGCGATAAAGCATCCACTCTTAATAATAAAAACGGAGCTTTAGTCTTTTTCTACAAACGTGTCTTAGGTAAACTTTGGGACGATAACTTAGTTCCAAGAGCCATCAATGATTATGCCATCCCAAGAGTTCTGACACGTGATGAGATAGAAAAACTTCTTGATGCTACACCTAACTTAAAATACAAAGCCATTTTTGCCATCATGTACTCATCTGGATTACGAGTTTCGGAAGTGCTTCATTTACATTACGATGACATTTCCAGAACAAATATGCAGATTTATATACATTCCGCTAAGAACCATACTTCACGTTATGCTCTCTTGTCCCAAAGAGCCTTGGATATACTTACTGAATACTGGTTTAAATGTGGAAAACCAAGAGATATACTTTTTCCTAATCAATGGACGGGCAAATATCTCACACCATCTGCGACAGGATTAGAAATGCGTAAATCGGTAGAAAGAGCTGGATTGCCAAAAGATGTCCACTCGCACTGTCTGAGACACAGTTTCGCTACACATCTTTTAGAAGATGGCGTTGATATAAGATATATTCAGACATTATTAGGACATCGTTCTCCCAAGTCCACAGAAATATATCTTCACATCAGCAATAAAGCATTGCTCGGAGTAAAAAGTCCTTTTGATAAAAATGCAGGTGACGCCAATGAGTAAGCCCACTATACAAGATATCTTCCTTCGTTTTTATCCGAGATATCTGGAAAAATATGCACCTTCTCCACAGCAGGCAAAAGTTGCTCACTGTATCATTAACTGCAAGACTGGAGCTTATGGTGCAAATGTCAGTATGTGTGAAGACTGCGGACATCTGCAAATCCACTATAATTCCTGCCGTAACAGATGCTGTCCCATGTGTCAGGCTCTTCCCAAAGAAAAATGGATGGATAACCGTCGTGAAGATGTACTGGATGCACCTTATTTTCATGTTGTATTTACTGTTCCCCATGAATTAAATCCTCTAATCTTCAGTAATCAGCAGCTTCTCTATGATGCTATGTACCACTCCGTATCTTCTACCATTAACGAGCTTACCGAAGATACAAAACATCTTGGAGCAAAGGTAGGTTACATTTGTGTTTTACATACCTGGGGCTCTGAAATGAATTACCATCCTCATATCCATGTAATTCTGCTTGGTGGTGGTTTAACGGCTAAAAATCAATGGAAAGACAAAGGCGAAGAATTCTTTCTTCC
>JAXJXL010000130.1:0-17687 GCA_036307525.1 Faecalimonas sp. | reverse complement strand
TGGGAGCAAAAATAAAAAAGAGGGGAGTTTTTTGAATGGAAAAAGAGAAGCATCTTGCGATTGCATCCGTTCCGATTCAGGAATGGAATGAAGTGTATGATGAAGAACAGGCACTTCGAATGGGAACCATTTTCCCAGAACTGAACAGACAGTTTTTTGCAACTGTACTGGATAATGAGTTAGAAGATGAGAAGTTAAAATTCAACCGAGAAGAGACCATGCTAAGACAGATTCAGCAAACTGGATTTGTACTGGATGATTTGCGTCTTTACATGGACACGCATCCGGAGGACCAAACAGGGCTTAGCATGTTAAAAACCATGTTGAAAAGAAAAAGACAGCTTATGAAGGAGTTTGCTTTGGAGTTCTATCCGCTTGCGGAAGTTTGCATGGATGTGATTTATGAAAAGAATCCAGATTCTGAGTGTTATTGTTGGTCAGAGGGAAAAATTCCATGGGAAGGAGTGTGCAAGTAATGTGGGTATATGAGAAACGATTACAGTATCCGGTAAATATTACAAAAACTTGTCCAAAAACTGCGCAACTAATTATCAGTCAATACGGTGGACCGGATGGAGAATTATCTGCATCCATGAGATATTTGGCACAGCGTTATACGATGCCGGATAAACGAGTTGGAGGACTTTTGACTGACATCGGTACAGAGGAATTGGCCCATATGGAAATCATCTGTGCAATGGTGTACCAGCTCACAAAGAATCTAACAATAGAGGAAGCAAAGGCTGCTGGGTTTGACGCTTATTATATCGACCACACAACAGCGTTGTGGCCACAGGCGGCGGCAGGTGTTCCGTTTACGTCTCTTGAATTTCAATCTAAAGGTGATGCTATTACAGACTTGCATGAAAACCTGGCGGCAGAACAGAAGGCAAGAACAGTCTATGACAATTTACTTCGTATGATTAAGGATCCGGAAGTCCGCGACCCGTTGAAGTTCTTGCGTGCCAGAGAGGTGGTGCATTTCCAAAGATTTGGAGAGGCTCTTGAGAGAACGAAGAATTTGTTGGATGCAAAGAATTTCTATTTCTTTAATCCGGAGTTTGATAAGCAACAAGGCGAGAAATTATAGGTGTTCTTGATTGTGGCAATTGATTTCAAGTGGCGATTTTCTAGAAATTGGATGCATCTTGATTTGCAGCGGTCGACTTTCTATAAATGACATTATATTAGGTCGGAATACCCACACTTTCGCAAAATCATGGGTATAATCAGTACTTAAGGTACTGTTTATAGAAAGTTGCCTTGAAAAAAGGATGTTTTTCTTAGGTTTAATAGTGGCTAATGGGTATACAGGACAACTTTTTGTCTATCTATACCCACTCCACTAAATGCAATCCTTCGTTTCCCTTTGTTGTGACTCAAAATAACTTGCAATTACGGTAATATTTTAATAATTTCAGATAATTAATAAAAATATTAAAAATTTTCAAAAAACATATTGACAATTAAGGAAAACTGAGGTATTATCTAATTAACAAAAGAGAAAACTTTTAAAAACAGGAGGTCAGTCCAATGAAATAAGGACTACTAAAACAAAATTTAATAGAAAGCGAGGTTATATAGTGAAACTTCTAGAAATTTATTAAAGAGCCATTCAATTTGTAAAGAAAAATTGAATGGCTCAGTTATTTTGTTAAGTTATATAGCGTAAACAATCATTCCACTTATTGCCGAAACTGTAATCAGCAGAATAGGTGAAATAGCTTTTTTCTCGATTTTCTTATAAACAAACATTGCGGTTAATACCAGTGCCATAATAACAAAAGTTTGCCAGTTCTTAGGGATGCTTAATCCATTTTCCACACAATTTTCAATAATCATATGAAGTCCGGTTGCCATAATAATACCGATAATACAAGGTTTGATACCGTCTAAGACTGCAACAACATATGCATTTTTCAAGGCATTTTTCAGTATCATCGAAAGAACTAAAATGATAATGAAGGCTGGCAAGCATACTGTAAAGGTCGCAAGAGCAGAGCCCAACAGTCCGCCCCATATTCCAAAAGCCTCTTTCCCAACTTCATTTCCAATATAAGTTGCGGTGTTGACCATAATTGGTCCAGGTGTGCTTTCGCTAATCGCAAGCAGGTAAGCGAATTTCTCTTCCGATACCCAGCCATTTTGCATTACCACTTCCCGAATGACCGGAATGGCACCATAGGCACCCCCAAATGAAAAGAGTCCGACTTTTAAAAATCCTAAAAACAAATCCAAGTAAATCATGATTCCACCTTCTTTCCTTCACGAATTTTCTGAATAAGGCAGAATACCATGCCCAACACACCTGCGATAATGAGCAGGTAAATGGTTGAGAAGTTTAATGCGAAGAAGTTAATTGCCAGCATAATAAGAAGAGCGCATATTAAGACAGCAATGGAAAAAGGTGTCTTCTTCATTTTCTTTAACATATTGTAGCCGGCTCTGAAAATAATAAGTCCCACACCAATCTGGATTCCGTGAAAAGCATTAGCAACGATTGGATAAGCCAATAGGTTATCAAAAAATGATGAAATCAAAAAGATAATCACAAAGGATGGCAATACCACACCAAAGGTTGCCGCTATGGAACCTAGAATTCCTCCTTGCGCGTATCCGGTGTAGGTTGCGCAGTTAATTGCGATAGGTCCCGGTGTGGATTCTGCAATAGTGAGAACAGTCGCAAATTCATCTTCGGTAATCCATTTCTTTTTCTCTACGCACTCGTCTTGAACAATGGCAATCATGCCATAGCCGCCACCGAATGTAAAGAGTCCAATTTTGGCAAATGTATAAAATAATTTGAATAACATATGTCTGTTCCTTTCTTTTTTAGAAGGGCGAAGCCTCGGAAATCTGCCCTTTGCGTACATTATAGCACAAAACAATACTGTGAACAGGTATTTTTTGATAAGTAAGGTAGAAAGATTGACTTTGTGAAATTTGCGTAGTACACTAATAAAGTCAAACCAAGGGGCGCTTTAGTGGCTGAGATGCACTGATTGGTGTGCAGTACCCTAATAACTTGAACCAGGTAATGCTGGCGTAAGGAAGGAGAAAAAATTATATGAAAGACACTACTAAGAAACTCGTTTATTCTGCACTGGGGATCGCACTTGCATTGGTGACTTCTTACATAAAATTGTGGGAAATGCCGATGGGCGGTTCTGTCACCTTACTTTCCATGTTCTTTATTTGCTTAATTGGATATTGGTTTGGATTGAAATACGGTCTCATTACAGGTATAGCATTTGGACTACTACAGTTTATTATTGACCCGTATATGCTTTCCGTTCCCCAGGTGATATTAGATTACCCTCTTGCTTTTGGTGCACTTGGGTTATCAGGATTATTTTGCGATAAAAAATTCGGATTACAGTTCGGATATGCCATCGGCGTTATTGGGCGTTTTATATGTTCTACATTGTCCGGCGTAATATTCTTTGCTGATTATGCTCCGAAAGGAATGAACCCGTGGGTATATTCAATAGTATACCAGGGTTCTTATCTTGGTACAGAGATGGTAATAACCTTAATTATTATATGTATACCACTGGTAGCAAAAGCATTGTTTCTTGTAAAAAGCCAGACAAAGTAAATAGAAGGAAAAAAACTCCGTAGATATTTCTTTCTCAGCCAGAAATTCTACGGATTTTTTCGCTTCGTTTCGGGTTGAAAAGTTCTAGGCAATACTATAAAATAATAAATAATTATTGAAACCGTCTGGAGGATACAAAATGAAAGTTTTAAATGGATATGAACCAGCCTCAGTGCTTGGTTTTTTTGAAGAAATCTGTAGTATTCCACACATTTCTTATCATGAAAAGGAATTAAGTGATTATTGTGTGGAATTTGCAAAAGAGAGAAATTTATACTATGAGCAGGATGAGCTTGGAAATGTAATTATCATTGGGGAGGCTACACCGGGGTATGAAGAGGTGGAACCGATTATCATTCAAGGACATCTCGACATGGTTGGTGATAAAGTGCCGGAGTGCCCTATTGATATGGAGAAAGAGAGCATCAGTATTAAGGTAGAAGGCGATTGTATCACGGCTGACGGCACCACTCTTGGCGGTGATGACGGAATTGCAATTGCGTATGGGTTAGCACTATTGGATTCCAGTGACATTCCGCGTCCACGTTTGGAATTAGTTTTGACCGTGTGTGAAGAAGTAGGTTTAGAAGGTGCAACAGCAATTGATTTGTCATGCTGTAAGGCGAAACGCTTGCTTAATATTGACTCAGAAGACGAAGGTGTTTTCACTGCAGGATGTGCAGGGGGAGTGCGAGCAGACAGTTTGATTCCAACAGAGATGGTGGAAAAGAGAGGTTTGATTTGTGAAATCAGAACAACTGGATTCTTAGGTGGACATTCAGGCATTGAAATTCACAAAGGACGTGCAAACGGAAATGTTATGATGGGAAGATTCTTCTTATTTTTGAAGGATAAGGTAGATTTTGATATCGTAAGTATGGCTGGTGGAGTCAAAGATAATGTCATTCCGAAGAATGCCAATGCCAGCTTTATGATAGCGGAAGCAAATGTAGAAGCTGTTAAAAATGCTGTAGTAGAATTTAATGCTATTATAAGCCAGGAGTACGGTGTGGCTGATCCGAATGTGGCGCTTGTATTAGAAGTGAGGAATGTAGCTACATGCAAGGTATTATCTGAAGTATCAAAAGAGAAGGCAATTACAGCTCTTAATCTGTTGCCAAATGGTGTGCAGACTATGAGCCAGGATTTGCCTGGACTTGTAGAGACATCACTTAATATGGGTGTTATGAAGATTGATGAGGAAGGTATTAGCACTTGTTTCTCCGTGAGAAGTTCAGTGGCTTCTGCAAAGGACTATTTGACATCAAGGTTGGAACAATTTACAGAGATGCTTGGCGGTAAGGTGAGCTATCACGGAGATTATCCTGGCTGGGCTTATGCAAGAGAGTCCTGTCTTCGCGATTTGTGTGTGAAGATTTATGAAAAACAGTACGGTGAAACACCGAAGATAGAAGTCATTCATGCAGGATTAGAATGTGGGATCTTATCTTCAAAGATTGAAGGTTTAGACTGCATTTCCATCGGACCAAATATGGCGGATGTGCATACACCGGATGAGGTAATCAGTATCAGTTCCATTGCGAGAGTTTGGGAATTTATAAAGGCTGTTTTGGCAGAGAGATAATAAATTGGGCGTTGCAACAATTTGTTGCAGCGCCTATTTTAATTTGATTTGGTTTATTTATATTATAGAAAGTGGCAGCAGGTCAAATGACCAATTGTTGTAATTTCTCAACAATCTCAGGGAATTCCATTCCGTGAGATGCCTTTACGAGAATAGTGTCTCCCTTTTGCAGAAGTGTATCCATTTCAGCAAGGAAATCTGCCTTCGTGTCAAAATGGAATACAGTTTTATTTCCAGTAGAAGCACCTTCGGCAGTATTTTTTGATAATGCACCAATGCAGATGAGAAGGTCGATGCCTTTCTCGGCAGCATGCTGTCCAACTCCATAGTGTAAGTCTTTTTCGTTTTCTCCAAGTTCAAACATATCTCCGAGAATAGCAACCTTTCGAGTATCTGCAGTTGCCAGAACATCTAAAGATGCTTTGGTTGAAATTGGGTTCGCATTGTAGCAGTCATCGATGATAAGGAAATTTTCTGTTTCAATCATGTTGTTACGTCCGGAAACAGGAATAAGAGCCTCGATTCCGGCTTTGATTTCCTCTGCACTTAAACCAAGTTCGCGTCCAACTAAGGCGCCGGCTAATGCATTGTATACCATGTGGTGTCCCGGAATCGGAATCGTAACTTTAAAGGAGTTATCTCCAAGACAAATCGTACAAGAGGTTCCTTTCAGTGACAGGCTGTGGATATCTTCTGCATATGCAGAAAGTTCTGTGGATAACCCAAAGTAAATCGGATTGCGACCTTCCCATTCCTTTACTGTAATCAATTTGTCGTCATCGCCGTTCAATATATATTTGGCATTTGGTGCGGCGAAGTCAAACATCTCGGTTTTGGCTTTTAAAATACCATCCCGGTCAATTAAATTTTCCAAGTGACAAAGTCCGATATTTGTAATGACACAGATGTCCGGTCTTGCCATCTTAGCAAGACGATGCATTTCACCAAAGTCACTAATTCCCATTTCAAGAACAGCCACTTCATGTTCTTTGCGAATATTGAAGATGGTAAGTGGAAGACCGATTTCATTGTTGAAGTTACCTGCTGTCTTTAACACATTGTATTTCTGTGAAAGGACAGAGGCAATCATTTCTTTTGTACTTGTTTTTCCTACACTTCCTGTGATACCAACAACCTTAATGCCAAGTGCTTTGCGATAGTGCTCGGCCAGGTCTTTTAGTGCCTGTTCACAGGAATCTACAAGTATGTATGTGTCCGCCTCAGCACCCAAAGGCTTTTCGCTTAAAGTACATAGCGCACCTTTTTCCATCACCTGGGAAATAAAAGTGTGCCCGTCTACGCGAGCACCCTTTATTGGAATAAATAAATATCCTTCTTCTATTTTACGGCTGTCAATGGCTACGCCACTTACTTCTTTGTTTAACTTTGATTCATCTCCATAGTAATGTCCGCCGCATGCAGCAGTGATTTCCTTTAAAGACATTGCTTTCATGGTCTATCCTCCGATTAGGCGTTGTAACGCTCTAATGATTTTTTAATAATAAGTTCGCAAAGCTCACCGTATTCAATACCGGCTGCTTTTGCCTCCTGTGGAAGTAAACTTGCAGAAGTCATTCCAGGAAGGGTATTGACTTCCAGGCAGTAGATGTCATCATTTGCATCCCATAAGAAGTCTGCTCTTGAATATACATCTAATTTTAGCGACTTAAATGCAAGTTCAGTTGCCCTTTGAATTCGCTTAGCAACATCATCCGGAATCTGAGCAGGGCAGATTTCTTCAGTCGCGCCGGATTGATATTTGTTAGCATAATCAAAGAATCCGGTTTTTGGAATGATTTCTATGACAGGCAGTGCTTTTCCGTCGATGATACCACAAGCAAATTCCCGTCCTTTGATGTATGGCTCGATTACAACTTCGTCTTCATAGCAGAAGGAGTTTTCAAGCGCGTTACGATATTCTTCTTCCGTATTTACAATATATACGCCGATACTGGAACCACCGGAACAAGGCTTCACAACTACCGGCAGCTTCAAACCTAAATCTGCAAGTGTTATATCTTTATTTTCTTTTTTTAAGGCCGTACCAAGTGGAGTAGGGACTCCCGAGGTTTTAAAAATCTGCTTGGCAATGCCTTTGTCCATTGCAAGTGCACTTCCAAGGTAATTAGGGCCAGTATAACGGATTCCTAAAATATCAAAGGTAGCCTGCAATTTACCATTTTCACCCACATCACCGTGGAGTGCCATAAAGACAATGTCAGCAAGACGACAGATATCAATCACATTTGGTCCTACAAAGCAGTTAGATTGGTCTTCTCTAGAGGCCTTAACGGCAGCTAAATCTGGTTCGGTTGTTTTGATGCCTTCTGCAATTTCAAGTCCTGCATTCGGAAGAAAAAATACGTCCTCTAAGTTTTCCGGCGCTTTAGGGAAACCTAAATACACATCGAGAAGAAAAGCATCATGACCTCTTTCTCTTAGGGTTTTACAGATTCCAGCACCGGATGCAAGTGATACGTCACGTTCTGTACTCAACCCACCAGCTAAAACAATTATTTTCATATGAAATATACTCCTTTATTATTCCTTATCCATTTGATTTAATAAAGCTTGTTTCTCGTCAAATAATTTCTGTGATAAATCAATATAAACCTTGTGCGGGTTGAAGAGACGTTTTGTTTCATCCCACAACGTTTCTTTTTCTTGTTTGCAGTATTCTGCGATTTTCATTACGCTTGGTGATTCATATACGCATTGACCATTGATGAAAATAGGCACAAGGATTTCGCGCATGTGATAGGTGCCACCATAGAGCTTAGTTTTTTTCCAAGGTTCCATCGGGTCAAAGATTTTCATATCCTGTGTCTCGTCAAATGTTTCATCTGCAAAGCAGATTAAGTCGGCGCGCATTTTGCCAGTTTCATTATCATAAATACGATAAACAGTCTTGTTTCCAGGGTTGGTGATCTTCTCTGAGTTTTCAGAGAGCTTAATCTTGGATACAAATGTTCCGTCCGGTTGCTGAATTGCAGCTAGCTTATATACACCACCGAAGGAAGGGCAGTCTTTTGAGGTAATCAGATTCGTACCAACTCCCCATGAGGTAATCTTAGCACCCTGAATCTTAAGGTCGTGAATTAAGAACTCATCTAAATCGTTAGATGCAGAGATTACAGCGGTTTCAAAGCCTGCCTCATCTAACATTTTACGTGCCTTCTTTGATAAATATGCAAGGTCACCGCTATCTAGACGAATACCGTAGTTTGTAAGTTCGATACCGGCTTCACGCAATTCAGTAAATACACGAATTGCATTCGGGACACCTGATTTCAAGGTGTCGTAGGTATCTACAAGTAAAATACATGCATTTGGATACAAATCAGCATATGTTTTAAATGCAGTATATTCATCAGGGAAACTCATAATCCAACTATGGGCGTGTGTACCTTTTACAGGAACGTCAAACATTTGTCCCGCAAGCACGTTGGAGGTCCCTACACATCCGCCGATCATGGCAGCCCGTGCACCATATAATCCCGCATCCGGTCCTTGTGCACGGCGAAGACCAAATTCCATAATGCCATCACCCTGTGCCGCATAGACAACGCGTGCCGCTTTGGTGGCAATGAGTGATTGGTGGTTCACGATATTTAAAATTGCAGTTTCTATTAATTGTGCTTCCATAATTGGAGCAACGACTTTAATCAGTGGCTCTCTAGGGAAAACAACCGTTCCTTCCGGAATGGCGTAGATGTTTCCGCTAAAGTGGAAGCCACTTAGATAATTTAAAAACTCTTCACTGAAAATATTCAAACTACGCAGATACGCAACATCGTCGTAGGTAAAATTCAACTCTTTAATATATTGAATTACTTGCTCCAGTCCTGCTGCAATGGAGTAACCGGATTTGTTTGGATTGGAACGGAAAAACATGTCAAACACAACGACTTCGTTTGCTTGTTGTTCGAAATATCCCTGCATCATTGTCAACTCATAAAGGTCAGTTAATAAAGTAAGATTTCTACTCATGTTTGTTCAACTCCTTTTTTATATTTAGGTAAAAGTCTTTCCTATTAGTATAGCACTCTTTCTTGCCTTTGCAAAGAAAGTTTTGTATAATGTGTATATCAGCGAGTATTGAATCTAGTGAAAGAGGATTAACATATGAGTAAGACAAAAAAAGTAAGAGTTTCGGGCATTCTGCTTCATCCAACATCACTCCCATCACCATACGGAATCGGTGATTTGGGACAGGCTGCCTATGATTTTATAGATTTTCTAAAGGCATCGGGACAACATTTGTGGCAGACTCTGCCACTGACTCCAACCGGTTTTGGAGATTCTCCTTATCAAGGATTTTCTGCATTTGCAGGGCAGCCTTTACTTGTAAGTCCGGAATGCCTTATGAAACTGGGATTGTTGGAAACGTGGGAACTTAACGACTGCCCAGTTGGTCAAGAGGATAAAGTAGATTATGGTGCAATTATCCCTTGGAAGACAAAGATATTAAGACTGGCAGCTTCGCGATTTCAAGAGAAGGCTGACAAAGCGCTGTTAGAGGAATACGAGGACTTCTTGGAAGATAATATGGACTGGCTCGGCGATTATGCGTTGTACATGGCATGTAAGGATATGCATGAGGGCAGAGAGTGGCTTTCGTGGGAAAGAGAATACCGTAAGCCAACAGCTGGGGTGAAGGCAAAATTACAGGAGCTTTTGAAAGAGGAAGTAAAATTTTATTATTTTGTGCAGTTTATGTTCCACAAAGAGTGGTTAGAATTAAAAGAGTATGCCAATGAAAATGACGTTGAAATCATTGGAGATATTCCACTATTCGTATCATTGGATAGCGCAGATGTGTGGGCCAATCAAGAACTGTTCCAATTGGACAGCGAAGGCTATCCGGTTGTGGTTGCAGGAGTACCACCAGATTATTTTTCGGCAACCGGTCAGCTCTGGGGGAATCCACTATATGACTGGAAGGCGCAGAAGAAGGACGGTTTTAATTGGTGGGTTCAAAGAGTACGTCACCAGTTGAAGTTAACAGATTATCTGCGTATCGACCATTTCCGAGGCTTGGAAAGCTATTGGGAAGTTCCGTATGGTGAGGAAACAGCAATTAATGGGAAATGGGTTCCTGGCCCGAGAGAAGAACTATTCCTCACATTTGAGAAGGAATTAGGCAAGGAACTTCCTATTATTGCAGAAGATTTGGGAATTATTACACCGGAAGTGGAAGCACTTCGAGACCGTTTCCAGCTTCCTGGTATGAGAGTGCTGCAGTTTGGCTTTGATGGGGAGGGTGAAAGTACATTTCTCCCACACCAATTTGATACCACTAACTGTGTATGTTACACAGGAACGCACGATAATGATACAACCAGAGGTTGGTATGCTCATGCTTCTGAGTATTCCAGAGACAAGGTTCGTTATTATATGAATACAGATGGATATAACATTCATTGGGATTTTATTCGTACTTGTATGGGCACGATTGCTACATATGCCATTTTCCCGATGCAGGATGTGCTGGGAATAGGCGAAGAGGGACGCATGAATACGCCGGGGGTTGGAACAGACAATTGGTCATGGCGTTACAAAAAAGATGCGTTGTCAGAGGGACTTGCAAAGGCGCTGTGTAACATCACGCGCATCTATGGAAGATAAGAGAGGAAGATAAACATATGATTCGTTTTATCATTGCAGCAACATTTTTGGTGTTGTTTCTGCTGTTTTCATACATTCTATTTTTTGTAGAATGGATAGTTGGGAAAATAAATAAAAGAGCAAAGGATTACAGTTCCCTTCGGATTGTACAGTGGGGGTTTCGAGTTATTCTTTGGATCGGTGGCGTGAAGGTTACTGTAATCGGAGAGGAAAATATCCTAGATGAGGCAGTGCTTTATGTGGGAAACCACAGAAGCTTCTTTGATATCTTGATTTTGTATGTGCGCTTTCAACGATTGACTGGTTTTATAGCAAAGGACAGTATTGAAAAGATTCCGTCGCTTCGTGTCTGGATGCGATATTTGTATTGCTTGTTTTTGAAACGTGATGATATGAAACAGGGTATGAAAATCATTCTGCAGGCAATCGAATATATAAAACAAGGTATTTCTATCTGTGTGTTTCCAGAAGGAACGCGTAATAAAGGGGAAGAACTCAGCATGCTTCCATTTAAAGAGGGAACCTTTAAGATTGCGTTAAAGACAGGATGCCCAATAGTACCTATCTCTATTAATAATACGGCGGAGATTTTTGAAAATCACATGCCGAAGATGAAGAAAACACACGTGATTATAGAGTATGGGAAACCGATTTATCCAAAGGATTTGGATAGGGAGGAGCAGAAGCACATTGGGGCTACTTGCCAGAAAATCATTGAAGAGACGATAAAGAAGAATGCGTCTCTTGCGTAAGAAATTATTTTGGACCTAAATGGGTTGTGGGCGACCTGTGTAGGTCCAAATTTATTTTTATAGGTTCAGGTTTTTAACACCCCACAAATTCAGCATAATTCGAGAATACCATGCGTAAGATAGTAGAGAAACTATGTGTGGAGTTATGATGAAAAAGATAATTCTTTTGAGCCTTATCATTACAATGCTGGCAACAGGCTGTTCCTCAGAAACCCTAAGCACAGAAAAACTTAGAGACATTGATTTTACGGTTGTAGATGAAGACGATATACCGGAACCCTTGGAGGAAATGATTGACGAAAGAGAAGACAAACCATTCAAACTAACCTATGCAGATAATGGGGTGCTTTATATTGCAGTTGGGTACGGCGAGCAGCCAACCACTGGTTACAGTATTCAGGTAAAGGAACTCTACGAAAGTGAAAATGCAATCTACATACATACGAATTTAATCGGCCCTGCGAAAGATGAAAAGATTATAGAAAGGGAGACGGACCCCTATATCGTAATCAAAACAGAGTTTATCGACAAAAATGTTGTATTTCAGTAAAGGAGAGCAGGAATGGAAGTAATTACGAAGCAAATTGAGACAAATCGTGTGGAGAGAAGGCTGACAAACCAGTTTATGCTGGATGAAGATTTTAATGTGCCAGACAGCAAAAATGATGTAGAGAAAATTGTCATGAGTGACGGGCATGTTCGGATTGACGAAGTAAAACCGGTGGAGAATTACTTAAGAGTACAAGGAAAGGTAGAGTTTCAGGTTCTTTATGTGGCAGAAGGGTTTGAACCTACATTTTCGTGCTTAGAGGGAAAGATACCTTTTGTTGAAATGGTGTATACAGAGGATGGCGGGGATAAAAATCTCGACATCAAATCAGTTCGAGTAGAGTTAAACACCAATATGGTACATTCCAGAAAACTTCGAATCAAGGCTATGGTGGAATTGGAACTGGAATCTCAAAAGCAGAATGTGGAGGAGATACCGACAGATGTGGAAGCGGATGGCAAGATTTTTAAGAGACAAGAAAAAATGGATCTGTTAAAGCTTCACACCTCCAAGAAGGACACCTATCGCATTAAGGAGGAATTGGTTTTACCTGGAACAAAAGAAACTATTGGCGTAATGCTGTGGAATGATATTGTCAATCGCAAATTGGACACAAAGCTGGCAGTGGATGAATTGCAATTATCCGGTGAATTGTTGGCGTTTTGCTTTTATGAGTCGCCGGACGGTAAAATTGATTGGATAGAGCAAACAGTGCCATACCAAGGTCGTGTGGAATGCTATGGAGTGGATGAAACCATGTATCATCATGTACAGGCCAACTTAGAGGAAGTACATGCTGACATTCGCGTGGATGAAGATGGAGAAATGCGGATTGTGGGCATTGAGGGAACCTTGCAGGTATGTATTGCCGTATATGAAGAGGAGCAAGTAGACATCTTAGAGGATATGTATTCCTTGGAAAGCAACTGTGTATTGGAAACAAAAGATGTGGAATACGAGCAACTGGTTTTGCAGAACAACTCAAAATGTAAGGTAATGGAGCGCTTGACGATTCCCGAGTTAAAAAATGAAATTCTGCAAATATGTCATAGCAGTGGAGCTATCCATGTGGACCGTACCGTTGTGCGAGAGGACGGGGTATTGGTAGAAGGCGCCTTGTATATTAGCTTCTTATTTGTAAGAGCGAATGATAATATGCCATTTGACACATGGCAAGGCGTGGTTCCGTTTTCTCATCTTATGGAGTGCCAGGAAGCAGAAGATAATCTAACCTTCCATATTTCTGCTGTTTTGGAACAGCTTAGTATTACACTTCAGGGTGGCGATGAGATTGAAGTGAAGGCAGCACTGGCGTTTCATGGTTTTTTTAAAAGAAGCGGAACCCGCAAAATGATTCATGAGGTGAAGGTTCTGCCGCTTTCCATGGAGGAGATTGAAAAACGTCCTAGTATTGTGGGTTACATTGTAAAGCCGGAGGATGATTTGTGGTCCTTAGCTAAACGCTACAGCACGAGTGTAGATGCAATTAAGGAGTTAAATGATGTAAGTGGTGAGAAACTAAAAGCAGGCGACAGGTTATTGATTTTTAAGGAAAATATGAGTATACTGTAAGAGTATTGTATACAAGATACATAGGAAGTACAAAATGAGACAATAGGGGGATAAGAGATGGAACATACTTTGACATTAAAAGCTCTTGCCAAAATTAATTTGGGCTTAGATGTACTGGGAAGACGGGACAATGGATACCATGATGTGCGCATGGTCATGCAGACCATCTATTTATATGATAATGTGACTTTAACCAGGACAGAAGAACCAGGAATACAGGTGGAAACGAATCTTTCCTATCTTCCAGTCGGTGAGAATAATATTGCTTATAAGGCGGCAAAACTATTAATAGACGAGTTTGGTATACGAGAAGGTGTGCATATCAAATTAGAGAAACGAATTCCAGTCGCTGCCGGCATGGCGGGCGGAAGCTCCAATGCGGCAGCGGTTTTGGTTGGAATGAACCGCATGTTTGACCTAGGCCTTAGCCAGTCAGAGCTGATGGAACGAGGTGTCGTTCTGGGGGCGGACGTGCCTTATTGTGTGATGCGTGGTACTGCCTTGGCAGAGGGAATCGGGGAGAAACTATCTTCCCTTCCGCCAATGCCAAAGTGTTATATTTTAGTGGCCAAGCCTGCAATTAGCGTTTCAACAAAATGGGTGTATGAAACATTGGATGCAAAGGAGATTGTTGAACATCCGGATATCGATGGGTTGTTACAGGGACTTAAAGAACAGGATTTGTCTAAGATTGCATCGTCGATGGGGAATGTATTGGAGAGTGTGACAATCGAAAAGTACCCAATTATCGAGACCATTAAGGATGCTATGAAGGAAGCGGGAGCTTTAAATGCCATGATGAGCGGAAGTGGTCCGACGGTATTTGGAATTTTTGATAATCGTAAGGTGGCCAAGGAAGCTTGGTATAAGCTAAGGAACATGGCTTGTGCGAAACAAGTGTATTTGGCAAATGTACACAATGTGAGGAGGAAGTAACATGGGAACGGATTTTGAAGTAAATATGAATGAATTTCTGCCATTGCGTGACGTTGTATTTAATACTCTTCGCCAGGCGATTTTGCGTGGAGAATTAAAACCGGGTGAGCGATTAATGGAAATTCAATTAGCAAACAAACTAGGTGTAAGCCGTACTCCAATTCGTGAAGCAATTCGTAAATTGGAATTGGAGGGGCTTGTTCTGATGATTCCAAGACGCGGTGCAGAGGTCGCAGAGATTACGGAGAAGAGCTTGCGCGATGTGCTGGAGGTGCGCGCAGCACTGGAAGAATTGGCGGTAGACCTTGCGTGTGATAGGATTTCTACTGAAGACATCCAAAGCTTGAAAGAAGCGGCAAAGGAATTTGAAGTGGCACTGCAAGGAGGAGATGTAACAGAATATGCGGAAGCGGATGTGAAATTTCACGATATCATTTATCTGGCAACCGATAATCAGAGATTGATTCAACTTCTCTATAACCTTCGAGAGCAAATGTATCGTTATCGTGTAGAGTATTTAAAGCGAAAAGAAGTGCATCCGATTCTTCTTGCAGAGCATGACCACATTATCGAATGTATTGAGAAGCATGATAAAGCGGCAGCAAAGGTAGCTATAAGCACACATATTGAAAATCAGGCAAAAACAGTCAGTGACACCATTCGAACAAAAAAATAAATTTTAGCGAATAAAATTCTGAAAAGTGAGCACACTCCCAATAAATCATTTGGGAGGTACATAAATATGAAAAAAATATGTGCGATAGTAGGAGTTTTGATAGCAATTTTAGTGACTGGTTTTATGGTAAATGCGAAGAAACACGAAATGCAGGGAGAGCTTGCCAAGCAGGTTTTCCGTTTTCACGTGTTAGCAAACAGTGACAGTAAGGAAGACCAGGCATTGAAAATGAAAGTAAAAGAAGCGATTATTGCTTATATGAAGCAGGAGCTGCCGGAATCGGATAGTGTAGATACAACGAAAAAATGGGCAGGAGAAAATCTCTTGCAAATTGAAGAGGTGGCAGAAAGGATTATTGCAGAGGAAGGTTATGATTATTCAGTTAAAGCAGAAGTGACTACCTGTGATTTTCCGGATAAGACTTATGGGGATATTACATTTCCGGCAGGTGAGTACGAGGCCCTTCGTATTGAGATTGGACAGGCAAAGGGTCAGAATTGGTGGTGTGTGTTATACCCAAATCTTTGCTTTATAGATGCGGTGCATGCAGTGGTTCCGCAAAAAGGAAAGGATGAATTAAAAGAGGTGCTGGAAGAAGACACATATGAAATGGTGACTACCACGACCCGTTTTAAAATCCGGTGGTTCTTCTTCTAGAGACAGATGGAGGAAGTATAGATGTACAAGATGGAAGGCCGTGTCCGTTACAGTGAGTGTGGCACGGATAATAAACTGAAGATTTCAGCAATCATTAACTATTTTCAGGATTGTACAACGGAAAATTCAGAGCAATTAGGTGTAGGATTTGACTATTTAAAAGAAAAAAATAGAGCGTGGATTTTAAATTCATGGCAGGTGTCTATCAGGAGACGTCCGCAGGTTGGTGAAAAACTCGCGGTATCTACCTGGGCAACTGGATTTAAAGGTGTGTTCGGGCCGAGAGATTTCTGTTTAAAAACAGAAGATGGAGAAGAGCTTGCCTGCGCCCACAGTCTTTGGGTATATGTGGACACAGAGACAGGAAGACCGGTAAAACCAAGTGAAGAGGAGATTCGTGTATACGAAGTGGAGGAGCCCCTTCCAATGGAAAGCGCGTCCAGAAAAATCCAAGCTCCGAAAGAGCTGCAAGTGGTTGACACTTTCACTGTGCACAAGTATCATATTGATACGAACAATCACATGAACAATGCCAAATATATTGAATTAGCATGTGAGGCATTGCCGGAAGATTTTGATGTGACAGGGCTTCGAGTAGAGTATAAAAAGGCTGCCATTTATGGTGAGACAATGATATTAAAACGTGCAATGCAGGAGAATGTTCTAACCACGGTATTGTGTGATGAGAATGACAACGCATATGCAATTGTAGAATTTGTATAACTGTTCAGAGTCAAGCAAAATTTTATAGGCAGACGTAAAATGCTTGCATTTTTAAGTATGTCTTTAAAATTTTATTTGGCGGATACGCCACAACGTGTTTTCGAGGTTGGCTCTGATTAGTTATGAGTTATAAAAAGGAGTAACAACAGATGAGATTAGGCAAAAAACAAGTACTGACAGTAGTAAAAAAAGTAGATTTTGGAGTATATCTTGGAAATGATGAGGAGCGGGTATTACTTCCCAAAAAACAGGTTCCGGCTGGCATTGAACCAGGTGACCCGGTGGAAGTATTTTTATATAAAGATTCCGATGACAGATTAATTGCAACAACCAATGAGCCAAAGGTGGAGCTTGGAGAGCTGGCGGTTCTAGAGGTTGCAGATACGAATAAATACGGGGCATTTTTAAATTGGGGCTTGGAAAAGGATTTGTTCCTGCCGTTTAAACAGCAGACTGCCAAGGTCATGACGGGGGACAGATGTTTGGTTTCACTCTATATCGATAAAAGCGAGCGACTTTGTGCAACCATGAAGGTTTACGACTTGCTTAGAACAGACTCCCCATACCAGAAAGATGATGTGGTAGAGGGAATAATTTACGATACAAGTGATGAATTTGGCGTATTCGTTGCAGTGGATAATCAGTATTCTGCACTGATTCCAAAGAAGGAGGTCTTTGGAAGAATGCGAGTGGGAGAAACTGTAAAAGCCCGTGTGACCACAGTGAAAGCAGATGGTAAACTAGACTTAAGTGTCAGAGATAAGATTCCGATGCAGATGGATAAGGATGCAGAACTGATTTGGGGCAGAATCAAAGAATATGGCGGAAGTCTTCCATTTACGGACAAAGCGGACCCGGAAGTGATAAAAAGAGAATTCAATCTAAGTAAGAATGCATTTAAGCGTGCGGTTGGAAGACTCTTAAAAGAAGGTAAGATAGAGATTGGTGAAAATACGATAAAGGTGAAATAAATGAGTTTTGTACATTTACACGTCCACACGGAATATAGT
>JAXJXL010000129.1:0-1686 GCA_036307525.1 Faecalimonas sp. | reverse complement strand
TTTGTTAGGAGCAATCCCAGCGCACGCTGCAGAAACTAGAGCAATCCCGGTAACACCGACACTTACATTTGATGGTACAACTGCTTTGTGTGGAGTGACAGTGTCAAGCTATGGTAAAAACATTTCGATCACGTTGGAATTGTGGTGTGGAAACATATTAATTGATCGATGGACAAAAAGCGGTTCATCAATAGTATCTATTAGTGAAAAATGCATAGTGTCCAGAAACAACACCTATACACTTAATGTGACTGGTACAGTAGGCAATGAATCGTTGTCTGGCGCAGTTAGTAAATACTGCCAGTAAAAATCTTTGCTTCATAAATGATTCTAAATAAACTTAGTACTAATCTGCTTTTATTTTCGGCTAAGACAATAATTCGGGTGTTCTCTATACTATGTAGTGATGAAACTCATTTGCTATAGGCTTATAATACTATGGAGGTTTATTTATGAAAAAAGCAATTTTAAGATTTTTCTCATTAGTAATTGCGTTAATGATGCTTTGCTCCTTAATGATTCCAGTTAACGCTGCAGAAGCAAGAGGTACTAAGTATTGTCCTTATTGTTGGGATGTGCTTGTCCTGACAGATACTTATAGGGATTATACATCAAGGTGGATTGTATGTGCTATCACAGAGCAAACAGGCAGTGTCCATGAGCATTTATATTGGTATACATATGAAGATTGGACGTGCTTGGGTTGTGGATATGTTGCAACCTTGTCAACGTTCTGGAAAGAGGAATGTCGGATTGGAAATTATTCCCTTAGACCTCGGTAAATTATATGAAGAAAAAGTTGTACATGTTGATGATACTATGCGTTGTTTTCCTATTAAATGGTTGCATAGTAGGTACAGAAAAAGAATTATTTAACCCAAGTGATGAGCCCATTACGCTGTGGATTGTAACAGAAGAAACCACTGCAGATGGAATGAATCATCAAGCCAAAACGTTAATTAATCAATTTTACGACAAATATAAAAATGTGCAAATCAACCTGGAGATTCTTCCCATTGAAGAACCTGAACGTTCCGAGAGACTTAATACTATTATTTCGCTAATTAATAAAGGACAAGGTCCAGATGTATATCTGCTCCCAACGACCGATATATTGACTGTAGAAAAACCCCAAAAATATACTTCGATCCGTGTAAAGCCATTGTTTCCAGATGTCAATGTTACGATGCGGCAAGGTGTTTTTCTGGATGTCAGTGAAATGTATATGTCCGATGATACTCTTGGAAAAGAACATCTTAATTCCACCATAATGGATGCAGGCATCGTTAATAATGCGCAATATGTTTTACCATTGCGTTTTGATATTCCTGTTGTTTATGTTTGGGAAAATGCTATTCAAAATCAGGAAGACATACAGGAAGCAATTAACGGCGGAATTACATCCTGGATGCAATACGTTATTGATCAGGAAGATTCGGTATTAGCTTGTGGCGCAGAGTATAATTCGTTGCACATTTTTTCCAATCCAATTGATTATGAACAAAAAAAAGTTTCACTATCACCACTTGTAATGGAGGCGTATCTAAAAGAATACCAAGCAGTACAATCATTAATTGGCACAGAATACAAACATAGATCTGCTGCTAGTTTGGATACATATGTAATTGATAGGTGGGATAGATTTCCTGTTCAGATTGGTAGATTGGCACGGTCTCTAGTTTATGC
>JAXJXL010000128.1:0-5172 GCA_036307525.1 Faecalimonas sp. | reverse complement strand
GCATCTGTTAATGTTACGATTGTATTATTAAAAGATGATTGAATATGTGCTTGTCCGCGTTCAACGTTTTTCTTGACACGTTTTTTTGTCACTTTTTTTGTAACTTTTTTAGCCATGTTAAACTAACCTACTTTCTTTTTTACTTTTTTATAATATCTACTGTTCGCTCAACTAAGCTCGTGCCTTGCACTCACTAAGGTTCGCGAACGACCTCGCGCTAAATTCAAGCTGCGCTTGTCAGCTTGCTTTCATTAAGCTGCTTTCGGCCTATTTTTTCTTGTTTGCAACAGTTCTCTTAGGACCTTTTCTTGTTCTAGCATTTGTCTTTGTCTTTTGACCACGAACAGGAAGTCCTTTTCTGTGACGGATACCTCTGTAGCATCCGATTTCTTGTAATCTCTTGATGTTAAGAGCGATTTCTCTACGAAGATCACCTTCTACTTGGTAGTTGCCATCGATAACAGCGCTGATTGCTTTTACTTCATCGTCTGTTAAATCTCTACAACGAGTGTCTGGATTAACTCCAGATTCTGCTAAAATTTTTGTTGCACTTACTCTACCGATACCGTAGATGTAAGTTAAACCGATTTCTACACGTTTGTCTCTTGGTAAGTCTACACCTGAAATACGAGCCATGTGTTTTTCCTCCATTTTCTGTTTTAGTAAATAAACATATGTAGCCCGATGCACCACCATCGTCTGAAATGTTGTACATACATTTATTCCTATTTGGTTAATATTGTCTCAAATTGGGGCACATCTTTGGCGCCCAGCCGCTAGATACTGCAGCCTTTCTCGGAAATGACACCGAGTATTATAAGCAATATACATCGAGGATTCGTTCTCTGTATATTAATAGTACAAATGCGCATTCGCCCAATGTACTACAGCCGCCTAAATTATTTGGGAATTATCCCTGTCTTTGTTTGTGTTTCGGATTTTCACAGATTACTCTGATGCTTCCTTTTCTTTTAATGATTTTGCATTTTTCGCAAATTGGTTTTACTGATGATCTAACCTTCACGTCAAATCCTCCTTTCATCCATTGCTTTAACTACGTTTACAACACGTTTTCCTTTAAAATTCGCAACTCTTATATTTTTACACACAAAAATACACGGAAACGTGCTTATATAGTATACATCCACACGTTTCCAAAGTCAACACATATTTTCAAAACTTATTAAAATTTTTATTTATCTCTCCAAGTAATTCTTCCTTTTGAAAGATCGTATGGAGAAAGCTCTAATGTAACTTTATCTCCTGGTAAGATTTTGATAAAGTTTGTACGCAATTTTCCACTGATGTGAGCTAATACCTGATGTCCATTTTCCAATTCTACTTTAAACATTGCGTTTGGTAATTTTTCTACTACAGTTCCTTCAATTTCAATTACGTCAGCTTTTGACATGTTTTAAATCCTCCCTGTTTCCTTATCAAATAATTTGAGTATTCGTTTTACTGCTACGTCGTCTTTTCCCTCGATTTCATGTTTCTCGCAGACAATCTGTACATGTTTGCGTTTTTTCTTTTTTGGCTTATCAATGGTTCTTATTTGACCATCCACCAAATATACATATGTTTCATCCACATCATATATGACATATAAATGACCTTTATCATGGCCAGCCTTTGACTTAGCAAGCATTCCTTTTTCTACTATATTAATACGCATATGTTTTCCTCTTTACTTTGATAAGGTCAAAAGTACCGGTCCGTTTTCAGTAATCAGCACCGTGTTCTCATAGTGTGCTGACAACGAACCATCTCTTGTTACAACTGTCCAATCATCATCCAGCCAATCCACTTCCCAAGTTCCAACATTAATCATCGGCTCAATTGCAAGTGTCATGCCCCTTCTAAGTTTTGGACCCCTTCTGTTCATTTCATAATTTGGTATCTCCGGCGCCTCATGCAAATGAGAACCAATCCCATGTCCACATAAGTCACGCACCACACCATATCCGCGTTCCTCGGCATATCTGCCAATCGCAGAGGAAATCTCAAAAAGATAATTTCCTTCTTTTGCATATTTTATGCCTTCAAAGAAACATTCTTCTGTTACTTTTATTAAATCTGCAGCGGTTTTGGTAATTTTTCCTACCGCATGTGTTCTTGCCGCATCGGAATGATAGCCCTTATAGATAACCCCAGCATCCAAGCTTACGATATCGCCTTCTTTAATGATACGCTTATGGCTTGGAATTCCGTGAACAACCTCGTCATTCACAGAAACGCAGATAGATGCTGGATAACCGTTATAGTTCAGGAATGATGGCACGCACCCGTAACTGCGTATCACTTCTTCCCCTAATTTATCAATCTCTTTTGTCGTCATTCCCGGACGCAACGCTTTTTCTAATTCATCATGTACGATAGCAAGGATTCTCCCTGCCTCCGTCATAAGTTCGATTTCCCTCGCGGACTTAATACTAATAGGCATTTGACTACTCTCCTAAAACCTTGACAATTGCTGCAAATACATCATCAATATCTACTGTACCGTCAACTTCTACAAGAATGTTTTTCTTTGTATAATAATCAATTAAAGGTTGTGTTTGTTCATGGTAAACATTCAAACGTTTTTGAACTGTTTCCGGCTTGTCATCATCTCTGAGAATCAAATTCCCCTGGCATGTGTCACAAACATTTTCTACCTTTGTTGGCGCGTATACGATATGATATGTAGCGCCACAGTTTACACAGGCTCTTCGGCCTGACATACGTTTCACAATATTTTCGTCCGGCACTTCTACATTGATTGCATAATCAACTGCTTGCCCAGCTTTAGTCAACGCAGCATCCAACGCTTCAGCTTGTGGAATTGTTCTTGGAAATCCATCCAAAACACAGCCATTTGCACAATCATCCTGTCCCAGACGGTCCACTACTAAATCTACCACCAATTCATCCGGAACCAACAATCCTTGGTCCATGTATGTTTTTGCTTTCATGCCGAGTTCAGTTCCGTTTTTGATATTTGCTCTGAAAATATCACCTGTTGATATATGAGGGATGGAATATTTTTCTGCAATCTTTTTCGCTTGTGTTCCTTTTCCTGCACCCGGTGCTCCTAACATGACAATTTTCATAAACATTTCCTCCACATAGCATTTTAACCCGTTAAATTTCTTACTATCTCAAGTGTGAAATTTACGGGTTAATTGCTTAGATTATTTATTTTCCACTATTTAAAAATCCTTTGTAGTTACGTACAAGCATCTGTGACTCAATTTGTTGGAGTGTTTCTAATACAACACCAATGATGATGATGAGTGAAGTTCCACCAAATGATACTGCTGCTCCAAACCATCCGTTAAAGAAGAATGGAATAACTTGTACAATTACAAGACCAACTGCACCAATGAAAATGATGTATTTTAAGATTTTTGCTAAATAGTCTGATGTTGGTTTACCTGGACGAATACCTGGGATAAATCCACCATTCTTTTTCATGTTGTTGGCAATTTCCAACGGGTTAAATGTAATTGATGTATAGAAATATGCAAATGCAATTGTCAATACGATATAAACAATTAAGCCCCATGAATCAACTAAACTTCCTGGCAATTTATCTGCATTGAACCAGTTGTTTGAGTTTAAACCATCTAAAATTCTATATCCAAAGCCTTTACCTTCTGTCTTTCCTAAGAATGTACAGATAAGGATTGGGAACTGCATCAACGAAGATGCAAAGATTACCGGAATTACACCAGCTGTATTCACTTTCAACGGAATGTGTGATGATTGACCACCAACTGTCTTTCTTCCCTGTACCTTCTGTGAATACTGTACAGCAATTTTTCTTTGACCATCTTGTAAGAAGATAACAAATATAACTACAAAGAGAATAATTGCCAAGATGATAACAGCTGCTAATACAGCCATGTACCATTTGCCACCTTTGATGTTTTCCTTCATAAACAAATTGTATAAATTAACAAAATCTCTTGGAATGCTTGAAAGAATGTTAATCAATAAGATAATAGAAATACCATTTCCAATACCCTTTTCTGTAATTCTTTCACCAGCCCACATTAAGAATGCAGAACCTGCTGTTAATGTTAATACTACAATTGCAACGTTTACAAAGTTATATTCAACAAGTAATCCTTGACGTCCAAATCCTACTGCCATTGCTGTAGCTTGGATCAATGCAAGTGCTACTGTCACGAAACGTGTGAGTTTGTTAATCTTCTTTCTTCCATCTTCGCCATCTTTTTGCATTTCTTCCAATTTTGGAATTGCAATTGTCAAAAGCTGCACGATGATTGAAGATGTAATGTATGGGCTAATGCTCAATGCAAAGATTGACATTTGCTCAAACGAACCACCGGTAAATGCGTTAAAGAAGTTGAACGCATCCCCTGTTTGATATGCAAAGAATTCTTTAATATAATCTGGATTCACGCCTGGTGTTGGCAGTTGTGATCCAAATCTGATAACTATAAGCATTAAGAATGTATACCAGAGTTTCTTACGAATCTCCGGTACACGTAATGCATCACGAAATGTCTTGAGCATTAGATCACCTCAGCTTTTCCACCATTTGCTTCAATCTTAGCTACTGCACTTGCACTAAATGCGTTAGCCTTAACTGTAAGTTTCTTTGTTAATTCACCATTTCCAAGGATTTTAACGCCATCTCTTGGATTTTTAACAATACCAGCTTCAATAAGAGTTTCAACTGATACAACTGCATCATTTTCAAATACTTCTAAAGCATTTAAGTTGATAGCAACGATTTCTTTTGTATTTCTGTTAGTGAAACCTCTCTTTGGTATTCTTCTATATAATGGCATCTGTCCACCTTCGAAACCTGGTCTTGGTGCTCCTGAACGAGCTTTCTGACCTTTGTGTCCCTTACCGGCAGTCTTACCATTTCCAGAACCGTGTCCACGGCCTCTTCTGAAATTATCACTGTGTTTTGAACCTTCAGCAGGTCTTAAGTTTGATAAATTCATTCTTGCCACCTCCTTATTTTAATTATGCTTCTTCTACTTTTACTAAATGTCTAACTTGTTGTACCATACCTCTTGTTGCAGCATTGTCTGGCAAAACAACTGTTTTGTTGAGTTTTTTAAGACCTAAAGCTTCAACTGTCTTTTTGTGCTTTGGTACAGCACCGATTGTAGATTTTACTAATGTTACTTTTAATTCTGCCATTTTAGT
>JAXJXL010000127.1:0-2195 GCA_036307525.1 Faecalimonas sp. | reverse complement strand
CCATCTTATCCTCCATTCATTACAAATTTCTTAATCCACTATAATCTAACTCGTATATTTTATCACATACCTCATCAATATACTTTCTATCGTGAGAAATACTGATAATAGCTCCTGGGAACTCTCTAAGCATTTTTCTGATTACAGGTCCCGATAAGGGCGAAAAGTTTCTTGTTGGTTCATCTAAAATAAGCACATTTGCTCCGCTCAAACTCATACTTAAAAGAAGCACCTTGGCCTTTTGCCCTCCGGACAGTTCCCTTATAGGATGTTCCATTTCATCCGCAGTATATTTAAGGGAACCAAGATATGTTCTAATTCTTGTTCTTTCTTCCTTGTCTCCGGATTTATCAAGAAAATCAACAGGAGTCATATCCAAATCAAGTATCTCTTCATAGTTTTGCGGCATATACTCTGCCTTAATATCATTTCGCTGCGAAAGTTCTTCCGCTATTTTTCTTAAAAGAGTCGTTTTTCCCACTCCATTAGCGCCAATAATACATATTTTCTCCGAGCCTCTTATTTTCAAGTTAATGTCTTCAGCCAAAATCCTTTCCTCATCCCTAGTCGTAAGTTTTGCAAGAGTATACTCTATAACTGTTTTTCCTGCCGGAATAGATGAATCTTTGTCTCCCAGTTTAAAGAAAATAGCCTCCTCCTGTTCCGGCATCTCCGTCATGTTTTCATCTTCCTTTTCAAATCTTCGTTCCATAGACTTAACTGCGTGCATTTTATCTTTTAAGTTTTTGGCTTCGGCTGGTGACTGTCTGGAACAGTTCCCTAATGCGTTCTGAACACTTTGCATGATTTTTCTGTATTTTTCATCACGAATCTTTTTTTCTTTTCGATCATTTAATGCTTGTCTTTCCTGGCTCTCAAATTTATGAAATCTTTCTTCTAAATATTTTCTGTAAGGAATTTTTGCGACTGTATATCTGGTCTTTGTTTTTCGCACAATCTGTTCAATATGAATTACCATATTCGCTGTATTTTCTATCAAAGTTTCATCATGAGAAATGAAAAGTACTATGTGCTCCCAGTCATTTATTATTTTTTCAAGGATTTTCAGCGTATTGATATCTATATCATTTGAAGGTTCATCCAACAAAAGCACAGTCACATCCTGAATAATAAGTCTCATTAGGTGTGCCTTAACTTTTTCTCCACCCGAAAGACTTCCCATTTTCTGGTCACTATAGAAAAATTCACTTGTCATTCCGAATTTTCCGGTAATTTCAGATAACTCTTTCGGTGTTCTATTCCAAAACATTTCTTCTGCAGAAAAGAACTCATAAATAGTTTTTTCTTTATCTTCTTCAGATATTTCCTGTGGAAGATAACCGAGTATTTCTTTTCCGACCAACCTTTCTCCTTCAGCTTCTATATAATTATCAATAAGTAATGGATTGTAAATCCACTTCATCAATGTTGATTTTCCATTTCCTTCTTCACCAATGATTACCGCCTTATCACCTTTATTTAGTACAAGGTTAAATTCACTAAGTATGACTCTTAAATCCTTTTTATGTGTTAAATTTAAATTTTTTATCTGTAACATATTGGTTCCTCCTTTCGCCTGTGTGCAAAAGTAAAAAACGAGCCTTTTTTGCATACACAAAAAGACCCGCCAAATAAACCTTTATATATTCTCACAAATGAAAACAAAGGAAAATCTCTTGCGATAATCTAATTCAAGCGTACACAAAAACAAGCCTGTTTACCACAGGGCTTAAATCATATATGTCTTGCTCAAACCAAATTATCTGTTATACATCTCCTCACCTTTCACTTCATGTGCCTTTCTTTTTTCTGTTAATCATACTAACACATTGTTACGTAATTGTATATAGTTTTTATTATCCACCTCTGCAAGCCTATCTGCAGTATAAAAAATCATTGTCTAATATAATTCATTTATCTCACCGCCAAATTCGAATTTATCTAACTGTTTCAAAAAAGAAATTAAAATATTTCATTCATTATAGCACAAAAATGCGCATTGATCATTTTCAAATCAATACGCATTATAGATTTTTGAACAAACTGTTAATTCGTAGCAAACTTCAAATTCTTCTATGCTTTCAACGCTTCTAAATTATATTCTTCCGCAGCAAATTTTATATTTTTTCCCAGAACCGCATGGACATCTGTCATTTGGATAGAATTTTCTAAGTGGTCCTATAATCGAATCTCCT
>JAXJXL010000126.1:0-5028 GCA_036307525.1 Faecalimonas sp. | reverse complement strand
GTTGGAACAAATCCAGGTTCGTAAGGCAGAATTGAATCAGAGACTGATTGCTGCTGAGAGCGAGGCTGTGGAACAGGATGAGTTTATCAAAAAATATGAAGCTGAGATTGAACGGTTACAAGCAGAAATTAGTAAAAAAACCGAAGAATATCGTATTTCGGAAGTCTCATATCACAGAGAAGAATCCCGTCTGGAATCCTTAAAGAATCTTACAGAGCGTTACGATGGATATGGAAACAGTATCCGTAAAGTTATGGAAAGACGAGAACAGGAAAAGGGTATTCTTGGTGTTGTTGCAGATATTATCAAAGTAGATAAGGCATACGAAATAGCCATTGAAACAGCCCTTGGTGGAAGTATTCAAAATATCGTAACAGATAGCGAAGATACCGCTAAACGCATGATTCAATATTTGAAGCAGAACAAGTTTGGACGTGCAACCTTCTTGCCACTTACAAGCATCAATGGAAGCAATTCTTTAAAACAGAGCGATGCGTTGAAAGAAAAAGGAGTGGTTGGTGTTGCAAGCTCTTTGGTTCATGTGGATGCAAAATATGAAAAACTTGCAGAAAATCTGCTTGGTCGTACCATAGTTGTGAAACATATTGATGATGGTATTGCGCTTGCAAAGAAATATAAACAGTCACTTCGTATTGTTACTGTGGAAGGTGAACTGATTAATCCAGGCGGAGCCATGACAGGTGGTGCGTTTAAGAATTCAAGCAATCTTCTTAGCAGAAGACGTGAAATCGAGGAAATCGAAAAGAAAGTAGCACTTCTTAAGAAGGAAATGCAAGAAATGGAGCGTGCTTTAGAGGCTTGTAAAGAAGAACGTGCAGCATATTATGCAAAAATTGAAAATGTGAAAGCTGAACTTCAAAAGGCATACGTTGTCCAAAATACGGCAAAAATGAATATGGACCAAGTTGCCGCTAAAAAAGCTGATGCAAAAGCACTTGTAAAGCAAATTCAGCGTGAAGGTGAGGATTTAGACTTACAGGTAGCAGAAATTAAAGATAATCACGAATCCATTTTGGTCGAATTAGAATATTCTGAGAAATTTGAGCAAGAATTAAATACAAGTTCAGAAACAAATCAGAAGGAACTGGAAGAGGCCAGAGAAATGGAAAGCAAGCAGCTGCAGGAAGTTGAGGCGGCACATTTATCATACGCTTCTTATGAACAAAAACTTGCATTTATGGTTGAAAATGAAGACCGTATCAAGGAAGAAGTAGAAAAATATAAAGAAGAACTTTCTGGATTGGATGCAAGTAAGGGTGATGCTTCCGAAGAAATTCGCAAAAAAGAAGAACAGATTACCGAGATTCGTCAAACGATTGAAAATTCGAAAGAATTATTTACAGAGATTGAAGCGGAAATTCAAAAGTTTGTTGCTAAGAAGGAAGAGCTTAACAAAATGCATAAGGAATTCCTTGCAAAGCGTGAAGATTTGTCAAAACACATGGCTGAGCTTGACAAGGAATTGTTCCGCTTGAATAGTAGACGAGAAGGTTATGAAGAGGCTTCCGAAAAGCAAATTAATTATATGTGGGAAGAATATGAGCTCACATATAGCAGTGCGATGGAACTTCGAGATGAAGATTTAACAGACCTTGCATTTATGAAGAAAGAAATACAAAGACTCAAAAACGAAATCAAAGCACTTGGTTCTGTCAATGTAAATGCCATTGAAGACTATAAGAATGTGTCGGAACGTTATGAGTTCATGAAGACGCAGCATGATGATTTGATTGAGGCAGAAGCTACACTTCTTCAGATTATTGAAGAATTGGATGCTGCTATGCGTAAACAGTTCAGAGAAAGCTTTGAAGAGATTAATAAAGAGTTTGATAAAGTATTCAAGCAATTATTTGGTGGTGGAACAGGAACGTTGGAACTTATCGAGGATGAAGATATTCTGGAAGCAGGCATTCGAATTATTGCCCAACCGCCAGGAAAGAAACTGCAGAATATGATGCAGTTATCCGGTGGAGAAAAAGCATTGACAGCAATTTCGCTATTGTTTGCAATTCAAAACCTGAAACCATCTCCGTTCTGTCTGCTTGATGAAATCGAGGCTGCTCTTGATGATTCGAATGTAGACCGATTTGCAAAATATTTACATAAACTGACAAAACATACACAGTTTATTGTAATTACACACCGTAAGGGTACTATGACAGCGGCAGACCGCTTGTATGGTATTACCATGCAAGAGAAGGGTGTATCTGCACTTGTTTCTGTAGACTTATTAGAACATGAACTAGATGATTAGGAGGCTTTATGTCAGAGGAAAAGAAAGGCCTATGGGGGCGCCTTGTATCAGGGTTGTCAAAAACGAGAGATAACATTGTCTCAGGTATTGACAGCATTTTTCATGGATTTTCAAATATAGATGATGATTTCTACGAAGAATTGGAAGAAATCTTAATCATGGGTGATTTGGGTGTTCATGCAACTATGGACATCATTGAAGATTTGAAAGAAAAAGTGAAAAAGAATCACATCAAGGAGCCGGTTGATTGCAAACAATTTTTAATCGAGAGCATCAAAGAACAAATGGATGTAGGAGAAGCGGCTTATGAGTTTGAGCATCAAACATCTGTTGTGTTAGTGATAGGAGTGAATGGCGTTGGAAAGACTACAACCATAGGAAAACTAGCAGGAAAACTTCGCGCACAAGGGAAGAAGGTCGTGCTTGCGGCAGCAGATACATTCCGTGCGGCAGCCGGAGAACAATTGAAAGAGTGGGCGCATCGTGCAGAGGCTGATTTAATCGGTGGACAGGAGGGTTCAGACCCTGCTGCGGTTGTCTATGATGCAGTAGCGGCAGCAAAATCCAGAAAAGCGGATGTACTCTTGGTGGATACAGCAGGACGACTCCATAACAAGAAAAACTTGATGGAAGAACTGCGAAAAATTAATCGTGTGTTAGAACGTGAATATCCGGAGGCACACCGTGAGACTTTGATTGTATTAGATGGTACAACCGGACAAAATGCTTTGGCTCAGGCCAAGGAATTTAAAGATGTGACAGATATCAGTGGTATAGTCCTTACGAAAATGGACGGAACAGCCAAAGGCGGTATTGCAGTTGCAATCCAAGCGGAGCTTGGCATTCCAGTGAAATATATCGGTGTGGGTGAGAGCATCGATGATTTGCAAAAATTTAATTCAGACGATTTTGTAAACGCCTTGTTTGCAACGGAAGAATAGTTGGAGGAATTTATGTTAACCTTAGACAAATTTGAATTGGCAAGTGAAGTAGTAAAGAAGGTCACAAAGCCAACAAAATTAGTATATAGTGAATATTTAAGTGACCAAACAGGTGGGAAAGTATTTTTAAAGCCGGAAAACATGCAGCACACAGGGGCATATAAGCTTCGTGGTGCATATTACAAGATTAGCACCTTATCAGAGGAAGAACGTGCAAAAGGAATTATTACGGCTTCCGCAGGCAATCATGCGCAAGGAGTGGCTTATGCAGCAAAAGAGTTTGGCTGTAAGGCAACAATCGTAATGCCTACGGTTACCCCGCTTATTAAAGTGAATCGCACGAAAGCTTATGGTGCGCAGGTGATTCTTCACGGTGATGTGTATGATGATGCATGCGAAAAGGCAAAACAGCTTGCAGAAGAAACGGGATGTACCTTTGTTCATCCATTTGACGATGAAGACGTAATCACCGGTCAAGGAACGATTACCATGGAGATTATCCAGGAGCTTCCGACAGTAGACTACATATTTGCTCCAGTTGGTGGCGGGGGACTTATCAGTGGGGTGGCAACACTTGCAAAAATGTTAAATCCAAAGATTAAAGTAGTTGGTGTAGAACCAATTGAGGCGGCAAGCATGTCTGCATCTTTGGAAGCAGGTGAGGTAGTTACACTTGATAGCGCCAATACCATTGCAGATGGTACTGCGGTGAAAACCGTTGGTGTAAATGCATTACAATACGTAAAAGAAAATGTGGATATGATGCTTACTGTGGAAGATGATGAGCTTATCGGCGCATTTCTCGACATGGTAGAAAACCATAAGATGGTGGTCGAAAACTCTGGTCTTCTTACAGTAGCTGCTTTGAAGCAGTTAGACTTAAGAGGAAAGAAAGTGGTTGCAATCTTAAGTGGTGGCAATATGGACGTGATTACCATGTCCTCAATCGTACAGCATGGATTGATTCAGCGAGACAGAATTTTCTCTGTATCTGTGTTGCTTCCGGATAAGCCAGGTGAATTAGTGCGTGTAGCAGACACCATTGCAAAAGCCCAGGGTAACGTTATTAAACTGGAACACAATCAGTTTGTAAGTACGAATCGTAATGCGGCTGTGGAACTTCGTATTACGTTGGAATCCTTCGGGACAGAACATAAGAGAGAGATTCTAAAAGCACTGGAAGATAATGGATACAAACCTAAGAGCATAAGTGCGAAGTTATATTAATGAAATAGCGTTTAACTACGGTGTTGGATAAAATATACATATGCACACCGTAGTTTTTAAATTTAGGGGGACATATGGAATTTAGAAAACCAATAAAAGGGGAAATCTACAAACATTTCAAAGGTAATCTATATGAAGTGCTTGCAATTGCAAAGCATACAGAGACAATGGAAGAAATGGTTGTTTACAAAGAAGTTGATGGGGAAGCAACCTATGCAAGACCATTAGAAATGTTTGTAAGTAAAGTAGATAAGGAAAAGTATCCGGTGGTTCTTCAAACCTATCGTTTTGAACTGCAGGAGGACAAGTTAAAACTTTCGATTATGGATTTCTTGGATTTATCTTCAACAACAGAAAAGATTCAGTATCTGGAAACAATGAAGGACAGCCTAACAGAAGAGTTCATCGGTCTTGTGGCACAGTGTCTTGACTTTGTCGAAAATGATGGTTCGCTGGATGATAGATATCATGCGTTGTTGAAATATTTGAGAACTGTGGAACGATATGAGATTAGAAGATAGGATTGTTACTTGAGTTTCCGCAATCTGTAATTAAAAATTGAATACTTCTACCCAAGATAACAAT
>JAXJXL010000125.1:0-10041 GCA_036307525.1 Faecalimonas sp. | reverse complement strand
TTCCCAACTGCCAAACCACAGATATTACCTGCCTCATCATAGTCAATATTAAGAAGTCCAACCTTGGACCAATACTGAAAAGCGCGCACTATATCTTTTTCTGTACACTCTAAACAATCTGCCAGCCCACAGATGGACAGACCGCCTGTATTACCATTCAAATGGCGCAGTAATACAAGGTAAACCTTTACATATTCACCATTTGCCTTTGCTAAATAATTATCTATAAAATCATTTTCAACGATGGTTGTATTCCCTTGAAAACGGTTCTTCAACGTCAGTGTTCTTGTCATGATATATCCACCCTTTATCTTATCAGTATTCGTATTATAGCATTACCAATCTGAAGGTCAAAGAACAATTATGTGGATATCTCAAGTTTTTTGTGGATAACAAAAATGTGGATAATGTGGATAACTTCTACTTAAGTAGAGAATCTCCAATGTTTACAACGTCTCCCGCTCCCATAGTTATCAACAAATCGTTGTGGAAACAATTTTCTAACACAAAATTTTCTATCTTTTCAAAGCTTGACAAGTAGTATGCATCGCATCCTAATTTCTTGATTTCTTCAGCCAGGCTTTCTGATGACATTCCAAGCGTATCTGTCTCACGTGCTGCGTAGATATCAGCAAGGATGACATGGTCAGCCAATGAAAGAGCCTCCGCGAACTCATGGAAGAACGCTTTGGTTCTTGTATAAGTGTGTGGCTGGAAAATGCACCAGATATCCTTGTGAGGATAGTTGCGGGCAGAGGTTAAGGTTGCCCGAATCTCAGTTGGATGGTGTGCATAGTCATCGATAATGGTTATTCCATTTCGTTCCCCTTTGTATTGGAAACGACGGTCAGTTCCTGTAAAGGAAAGTAGCCCTTTTTGGATGGTGTCCAAATCAATTTCTAATAAATCAGCCACTGCGATGGTAGATAATGCATTGGAAACATTGTGCTTTCCAGCAACGGATAACTGGATTTTGCCTATATTCTCACCGTATTTTATTAAATCAAAGGATGCATTTCCAAGTTCATCAAAGGTGATGTTGGCTGCAGAATAATCAGCTTCCTGCACTTCGGAATACGTAATAATATTACATGAAAGTCCGTCGGTGATGGCTTCCATTTTTTCGATATTCTTATTAATAATCAAAGAACCATCCTTTGGAAGTAGTGCTGCAAAGCGATGGAAGGAGGAACGGATATCATCAATGTCTTTAAAGAAATCCATATGGTCCTCTTCTACGTTTAGCACAACTGCAATCTTAGGAAAGAAATCCAAGAAGCTGTTGGTATATTCGCAGGCCTCTGTTACAAATACGTCAGAGCTTCCTACTCTAATATTCCCCCCAATTGCTTTTAAAATACCTCCAACTGAAATGGTAGGGTCCTTTTCCGCTTCCAGCAAAATGTGTGACAGCATAGAAGTGGTTGTCGTTTTGCCGTGTGTTCCGGAAATCGCAATTGGTGTTTCATAATTTTTCATCAATTGCCCTAATAGCTCTGCGCGTGTCAGAGTTGGGATGTTTTGTCTTCTTACTTCCATTAACTCCGGGTTATCTTCATGAATGGCAGCAGTGTATACCACTACGTCGATTCCATCTGTGATATTAGAAGCTTTCTGTGGATAATTCACAACTGCACCTAATTGACACAGGTGCTCTGTCAATGCAGATGGCTTGTTGTCTGAACCGGAGATTTGAAAATTCTCTTTTAATAAAATCTCGGCAAGCCCACTCATACTGATTCCGCCGATTCCAATGAAATGTACATGTTGCGGTTTTTTAAAATTTATTTGATACATAAAAACACTTCCTATTTCAATTTAAGAAAAAATATCTCTTCTTATTATATACATTTGTGAAGGAAAAAAAAAGAGCTTATTGCAAAATAGGGAAAATCATGGGAAAATAAACAAAAAGACAGACTTTGTAACAAATTAACAAAAAGTTCATAATATCATAATAATTTTTGTAAAATGTGTTCACAAAAAAAATTCTATGTGTTATATTAAAGAATGGACATACAATAGGTAACTGAGAAGAGGTGACAGTATGAGAAAAAAAGAGATGATAGCTATGCTCTTGGCAGGTGGACAGGGCAGTAGACTTGGTGTTCTGACTGCGAAGGTTGCCAAACCAGCTGTGGCTTTTGGAGGGAAGTATCGAATTATCGATTTTCCGCTCAGCAACTGTATCAATTCGGGTATCGATACAGTGGGGGTATTAACTCAGTACCGGCCTCTACGTTTAAATGCCCATATAGGAATAGGTATTCCTTGGGATTTGGATCGTAACGTTGGAGGGGTTGCAGTCTTACCACCATATGAGAAGAGCTCGAACAGCGAATGGTACACAGGTACAGCGAACGCTATCTATCAGAACCTAGAATTTATGGAAAGCTATAATCCGGATTATGTGTTAATTCTATCGGGTGACCACATTTACAAGATGGATTATGAAGTCATGTTGGATTTCCATAAAGAAAACAATGCAGATGTAACAATCGCAGTAATGCCGGTTCCAATGGAGGAAGCCAGTCGATTCGGCATTATGATTACAGATGAAGAAAAAAGGATTTTGGAATTTGAGGAGAAACCAGCCAATCCAAGAAGTAACCTGGCATCTATGGGGATTTATATTTTTAGCTGGCCAGTACTTCGGGATGCACTTTTAGACAAGAAGCATGAACCAAACTGCGATTTTGGAAAGCATGTGATTCCATATTGTTTTGAGCAGGAAAAGCGCATGTTTGCTTACGAGTTCAATGGATATTGGAAGGATGTTGGAACACTTGGTTCTTATTGGGAAGCCAATATGGAATTGATTGATATCATTCCGGAGTTCAATCTATATGAGAAGCATTGGAACATTTATACCAATGAAGGCAGTTTGCCGCCACAGTACATATCAGAAAATGCAGAGGTTGAACGAAGCATCATATGTAATGGTGCAGAGATTTATGGAGAAGTACATAATTCCGTAATCGGTGCAGGCGTAGTAATTGGGAAAGGAAGCGTTGTTCGCGATTCCATTATTATGCAAGATACAGTTATCGGGAAGAACTGTGTAATAGAAAGAGCGATTATTGCCGAGGATGTCAGGGTTGGGGAAAATGTAACCATGGGCATCGGGGAGAATATCCCGAATCAAATAAAACCGGACATTTACTCATTTGGCCTTGTCACCATTGGTGAAAATTCCGTCATACCGTCGGGTGTTCAGATTGGGAAAAATACAGCAATTAGTGGAGTGACTGTAAGAGAAGATTATGTAAATAATATTCTTGAGAGTGGCGAAACTATCATAAAGGCAGGTGAGTAGGCATGAAAGCAGTAGGAATTATTTTGGCTGGCGGTAGCAGCAACAAAATGCGCGAGTTAACCAGAAAACGTGCAGCAGCGGCTATGCCGGTAGCGGGGAATTACCGCGCGATTGATTTCGCCCTTAGCAACATGGCAAATTCTCACATGCAAAAGGTGGCAGTATTAACACAGTACAATGCTCGTTCTCTAAACGAACATTTAAACTCATCAAAATGGTGGGATTTTGGACGTAAGCAAGGCGGCTTGTATGTGTTCACACCAATTATTACAGCAGAGAATGGTTCTTGGTATCGCGGGACTGCAGATGCTATTTATCAAAACTTAGATTTTCTGAAGGAGTGTCATGAACCATATGTGGTGATTGCATCCGGAGATGCAGTTTACAAGCTGGATTTGGAAAAGGTTTTGGAATATCATGTGGAAAAGAAGGCAGATATCACCATTGTTTGTAAGGAACTTCCGCCGGGAGAGGATGCTCGCAGGTTCGGCACATTAAAAATGGACGAGGATATGCGAGTATTAGAGTTTGAAGAAAAGCCGATGGTGGCGAACTTCAATATGATTTCGACGGGAATATATGTTATCCGAAGACGTCTTCTGATTGATTTAATCGAGGAATGCGTCGAGGACGAAAGATACGATTTTGTATCCGATATTTTGATTCGCTATCGCAATGTGAAGAGAATATTCGGATATGAGATAAATAGTTACTGGAGCAACATTGCAACGGTAAATTCTTACTACAAGACAAATATGGATTTCTTAAGGCCTGAGGTTAGAGGTCACTTCTTCAAAGAATATCCAGAGATTTGTACGAAGGTAAGTGATCTTCCACCGGCCAAGTATAATCCGGGATCAGTTGTAAAAAACAGCTTGGTAGCAAGTGGAAGTATCGTAAATGGAACAGTCGAGAATTCCATTTTATTCAAGAAGGTATTTGTAGGCAACAATTGTGTAGTGAAAAATTCAATTATATTGAATGATGTGTATCTTGGGGATAATACCTATATTGAGAATTGTATTGTGGAAAGCAGCAGTACAATTCGAGCGAACACCCGCCACGTAGGGGAAAAGAAAGTAGAAGTAATCGTGGAAAAAAATGAAAGATATGAGTTTTAGAAAGAGGTAGGTTATGCAAATCACAGATGTACGCGTACGCAAAGTAGCAAAAGAAGGTAAATTAAAGGCAGTAGTATCAATCACTATGGATGACGAATTTGTAGTTCATGATATTAAGGTTATCGAAGGTGAGAAAGGCCTTTTCATCGCAATGCCAAGTAAGAAGGCGGCAGATGGAGAATACCGCGATATCGCACATCCAATTAATTCAGGTACAAGAGAACGTATTCAGACATTAATTCTTGAGAAGTATGAAGAAGCTTTGAAAGAAGACGCTTTTGACGAAGCTGAATAAGTTGATTTGTAGAAAGAGACAAAGACACCGGACTTTGTCTCTTTTTTGGTGCCTCGCGGGGCTGGGGGAGTTGCCTTGCGGGGTCTATGGATAAAAAGTGTATGGTGAGACCCCGAAAATGACCTGCGGTCGTGTTTCACAGGTGGATTGAGGGTCCATATAAAAAAATCACTGTATTAGACCCCTAAGAGAGCGAAAAAGCTTGCTTAATGCTTGAAAATGGGGTCTACCATACATGTTTTTCTCCATAGGCCCCACTAAATCAAGACATCATGCAAAGACTGGTAGATTTAAAGTGTTACTGGGGTCTGTATAAGCAAAAAAACTATGTGGACCCCAACAAAAACTCTGTAGCGAATGACATATGTCACACAACAAAGCTATAAGCAATAAAGTCACTACTTGACAAACAAATTTATTACAAAAAGTAATATTCTATGATTTTTTGTATTTGCTCTGTACTTAAAGGATGTTCACTTGTTTCATAGGTTGTAATGAGTTGAATAGATGGCACAATTCCGCAAGCATTATATTGTTGTAACTTTAAGTATGCATTTTTAGAATACGTCGGGTCATCCATCATGCCAAAATGCTCCCAATAATAAAAATCACCTGTTTCGGGATGGCGTATAGTAAAGTCTGGATAAATTACTTTGTCATTTAATTGCAGGGGGCTTTCATAACGGAATGGAATACGGTGAATGTATAAGAGCATATCAATCATTGATTCTGCTTTGGACCGTAGAGTATTGCCGGAAATGCTGTCATGATTTACATGTTCAGTATGATATGGATTATGTTCATATGGGGAGTTCATCCAGTCAGCCAGTTCTTGATTTAAAGGTGAAAAATAGGGATTTAAAAGATTTTGATATTCTGATGATTCGGAGAGTAACTTTTCGGCTTTTCCAGTAGGTGCATGGTGGTCTAGATAAAATTGAATTGCTCTTCTTTCTTTTTCTAAATCTTCTAGTGATAGAGATAAATATTTTTTTGCTGCTAAGTCTTCTGCTAGTTTTCTGTTGGCTTTGGGAATGTAGGTTTTTGAGTGTCCGTCACTTTGATACCACTTATAACGGCTTCGGTTATGGGAACAGATAAGTTTTCCGGTTGGTAGTTCTTGAAGCTTCTTTTTTAGAGAATTAATTTGATTGTCAATCCGTTTGAACTCGGATTGCATACGTTCGTAAATCGTAGAGATTCCTCCTCGTATTATATAGTAGTAGTGTTTATAGTCCCTCTCCAAGGACTGTATGCTATACTATTGGAGATACTGTGGATTGTTTTATCCCTCCTACCACTAGATGGTTTTAGAAAGGCTACAACCACAGTCTCTTTGTATATTTGTTAATCAGTTAGATACCGCATGACGGTTTATTTAGAACGAGGTTACAATCGCAAGGAGTACCAGTGGTTCCAAACAGTATCAAAATTTACTTAAAGGAGAATTGCTATGATTTACGTAGGAATTGACGTTGCCAAAGATAAGCACGACTGCTTTATCACAAACTCGGATGGTGAAGTGTTGTTTAACTCTTTTACCATTCCAAACAACCGTGAAGGGTTTGAAACCTTATTTCAAAGAATACAATCTGCATCAGATGATTTAACCAAAGTAAAAGTAGGGCTAGAAGCCACCGGACACTATAGTTACAATCTTCTGGGATTTCTTCTTGATAATGGTTTGCCGACCTTCGTTATCAACCCGTTACATACAAATCTTTACAGAAAAAGTCTAAGCCTTAGAAAGACGAAAACGGATAAAGTTGATGCCCATACAATTGCTTCTATGATTATGTCTGATGTGAACTTAAAGTCCTACTCAGACACATCTTACCACAACGAAGAACTAAAGTCATTAACTCGTTATCGTTTTGATAAAGTTAAGGAACGGGCTGCCCTAAAATCTTCTGTTTCAAGACTTGTGTGTATTCTGTTTCCCGAACTGGAAAAACTCGTTCCAAAACTCCATATGGCATCCATTTATGCTTTACTTTCTGAATTTCCTGGGGCATCGGCTGTTGCGTCAGCACATCTTACCCGACTTACAAATCTGCTTTCCGAAAGTTCTAAAGGCAGATATGGTAAAGAGACTGCCCTCACCTTTCGTGAGGCTGCACGAAGTTCTATCGGCTCACGTATGCCTGCGAAATCATTAGAATTAAAACACACAATCAAACTCATTCGTGAGTTAGATACAGAGATTGATGAAATAGAGAATGAGATTAAACTCATTATGGATGAAATTAATTCTCCAATCCTCACTATTCCTGGCATCAACTATCGTATGGGTGCGATGATTATCGCTGAAATCGGTGATTTCAGCCGTTTCGACTCACCAGATAAGATACTTGCTTACGCCGGCATGTCACCCTCAACCTATCAGTCCGGTCAATTAGATAATTGCTATGCACACATGGAAAAGCGTGGCTCTCGATATCTTCGATACGCTCTTTACAATGCAACCAAATATGTCTGTCATTGGGATGAATCCTTTGCTTTATATCTTGCTAAGAAACGGGCAGAAGGGAAGCATTATAATGTTGCTTTATCTCATGCCACAAAGAAACTTGTAAGAACTATCTACGCAATGGAAAAATCCAAACAAGCATATATCATATCTGCGTAACTTTTTCTGAAATAAATATTCCCTGTCAGAGCACCTAATAAGATGCTCTTATTGTCATGCAGTTTTCAAGGTTCAAATATATCTGAAATGCATTTCTGCAATTCATTTAAAAATTTGATTTTTAGTCTTGACTTTTAATAGTTAGTCTTTATATCTAAGATACTTCGTAATTAATATTCACCAATAAAATCCCGAATACAGATTTCAAATCCATCCAACACATTTGAACCAATCGTATCCGAATACTCATACCTTCTCGATTTATGAAAATCTTCAAAATTATATACTGAAACGATTTCAAGTTTTGGGTCTACTATCCAGTATTCTCGCACACCTGCCTGCTGATATTTCATCATTTTTAAAAGGTAATCGTAAGATGAATTACTTGGTGAAACGACCTCCACAACCAAATCCGGTGCGCCGCTCACGCCTTCATCTGTCAGCTTGTCTTTCTCACAAACTACTACTATGTCAGGTTCTACCCATGTTTTATCATCTTGAAACAGTTGAACGCCTAAAGGAGCTGGATACACACAACATCCGCCTTTCTTTTGTTTGATAAAAGACTTCATTGCAAATACTATTTCACCCAAGAGGAACTGATGCATACGATTAGGTGCACTCATCATATAAATTTCACCATCAATTAATTCATAGCCAATTCTCTCATCCAACTCAAAGATGTCTTCTACACTATACTCTCGTGACTTATAACAATATGCAGTCGCCTCTTCCTGAACTAGGCATGGTTCTTGTCTATTCTCATCATAGCGAAACGGTAACCTTTGCTTTTTTCGAAGCACATCTTCAATTGCGAGCAAGGTTGCATATCGCGGATTCTCCGTAGCACCCGAAAAAATCTTATTCACCGTACTAATTGGGACACTTGATAATTCTGAGATTTCCGCATTTGTCATGCCTGCTTCTCTTTTTAATCGTTTCAAATCCTTGATATCCATACAAGCACCTTCTTTCCTTATATGGATATATTATTCCGTTTTTTTAGTCTTGTCAATCGAATTGTATCCATTTTTGGATATTTTATATTTATTTCATGTGTTGTAATTCAAAAATCCGCACCATCAAACATCTTATAATTATTAGGGAAATATAAAACGGGTATAGAAACCACTCATTCCCATCATTTTACCCAGAACTCCACCATTTTGTATTGGAAATTCATGATATTTTCAGTAAAATTTCTATAAAACAGTATATTTACCCATAAAATACCCAGGATTTTAAAAATCCTGGGTATAGAGGCCACTAATCATCCATTTTATAGAAAGTCGAACTTTTGCGCAGGCATCCAAGCCAGTACCCCCACTATCAGGCAAGCAGACAAGCCAGTAGACACCCACTTTCATGAGACGCCTCATCTGGCGCCCTCACTGACGCCATCACAAAACGTCTATTCTACGTCTTCTCCATAAAGCGTAATCAGTTTCTTCAGATATTCATATCTTTCCTTCGCATATTGCTCGGATTGTGAGAATAATTTTTCCGCTCTTTCCGGATTTGCACGCATCAGTGCATTGTAACGCACTTCACCGTCCAAGAACTCACGGTAGCTTTCTGTTGGTTCTTTGCTATCAAGCGTGAACTTGTTTCCTTCTGCTGCCGGATTGTAACGGAAGTTGTGCCAGTAACCTGATTTTACAGCCAGTTCTTCTTCTGTCTGGGCCTTATTCATACCTTTCTTAATACCATGATTGATACATGGTGCATAAGCGATAATGAGTGATGGACCTGGATAGGCTTCCGCCTCCGTAATCGCTTTCACAGTCTGGTTAAAGTCAGCACCCATGGAAATCTGTGCCACATATACATAGCCATAGCTCATTGCAATACTTGCCATGTCTTTCTTCTTGACTTCCTTACCTGCTGCCGCAAATTGGGCAATCGCGCCGGTTGGAGTCGCTTTTGAAGATTGTCCGCCCGTATTAGAATAAACTTCTGTATCAAATACAAGGATGTTAACATCCTGACCAGATGCCAATACATGGTCAACACCGCCAAATCCGATGTCGTATGCCCATCCATCTCCACCAAAAATCCACTGCGATTTCTTAGCGAGGAAGTCTTTATTATCTAAAATTTCTTTTCGTAAACCACATCCACAACCACATGCTTCTAACGCTTCCACAAATTTATCGGTAGCAATACCATTTGTTGCACCACAGCTAAAGGTTTCTAACCATTCTTTTCCTGCTGCCACAACATCTGGATTATCACCTTTTTCTACCAACTCTTCTACTTTCGCTTTTAAGCCGTTTCGCAGTGCCTTTTGTGCTAACAGCATACCATAACCAAACTCTGCGTTATCTTCAAATAAGGAGTTTGCCCATGCCGGTCCTCTTCCTTCGTCGTTCACGGTGTATGGTGTTGATGGCGATGAGTTGCCCCAGATAGAAGAACATCCGGTTGCATTTGCGATATACATTCTGTCACCAAATAATTGTGTCACCAATTTCGCATAAGGTGTCTCTCCACAACCTGCACAAGCTCCCGAGAACTCTAACAGCGGCTGCTTGAACTGACTTCCCTTGACTGTTGTTTCCTTGAATTTTGAAACCACATCTTTCTTAATCGGCAATGCACGTCCGTAATCAAAGTATACCTGTCTTCCTGCATTTTCTGCCATATTGCGAAGCTCCAGCGCTTTCTCTCCCTTCTTACC
>JAXJXL010000124.1:0-7230 GCA_036307525.1 Faecalimonas sp. | reverse complement strand
TACTTACATAATGATTTGATTGTATCCACCACTTCATCAATTGACATATTGGAGCTGTCTACAAGCACCGCATCCTCTGCCTGCTTAAGTGGTGCAATCTCACGATTCATATCTCTGGTATCGCGTTCTTCAATATCGTGTGCAATATCCTCTAAATTACATTCCACACCTTTTTCCTGCAATTCGAGATATCTTCTTTTTGCACGTGTTTCTACACTTGCAGTCAAATATACCTTAACGTCAGCGTTTGGCAAAATATTGGTTCCAATATCACGACCATCCATTACCACATCCTTAGTTCTTGCCAGTTCTCTTTGAAGCTCCAAGAGCTGTGCACGAACTTCTCTTACCGCAGAACTTACAGATGCCATATTTCCAACTTCCTCTGTCCTGAGCAGAGAGGTTACATTTTCGCCATTTAAATAAACCTGTTGAACCCCATCTTCATATCCAATGGATACTTGTGCTTCTTTACATACTTCCGCAATCTCTTTCGTATCCTCTGGTTTCAATCCTTTTTTCAAAAAGAATACTGCCAATGCACGATACATTGCACCTGTGTCCACGTAAATATAGCCTAATTCCTTTGCCACTCTTTTTGCCACTGTACTTTTTCCTGCACCTGCAGGTCCGTCAATTGCTACATTATATCCCATTTTCTTATCCTCCGTTATATTTATTTATTCCAATCACAGATACTATTTCCTGCCGCATAGCCTGTAGACCATGCAATCTGCAGATTAAACCCACCGGTCAGTGCATCCAAATCAAGAAGCTCTCCCACAAAATACAATCCTTGTACAAGCTTTGATTCCATTGTAGATGGATTTATTTCTTTTACCGAAATTCCGCCCTTTGTAATAATTGCTTCATTGAAATCACGAAGTCCTGTAATTGTCATTGTGAAGTTTTTAATCAGCGAAACAAATTGTTGTCTTTCCTCTTTGGAAATCAAATTCACTTTTTTATCCGGGTCAATCCCACTTAATTCTAACATAATCGGAATCAATTTTGTCGGGAACAATTTTCCAATCGCGTTTTTAAAACTCTTATTCATGTTTTCCTCAAAGTCTCGCAATACACGCTGGTCTAACTGTTCGGTTGTAAGAGCCGGTTTTAAATCTATCACCAATTTTAATTCTTTTTCCTGTAATTGTTTCCCTATATAACTACTTGCACTCAGCATCAATGGTCCACTTACACCATAATGAGTAAAGAGCATTTCCCCAAAATCATCATATAGTTTCTTCTTTCCATCGTGAATGGTTGCCTTGACATTTCGGAGGGATAACCCCTGCAATTCTTTTGCATACCACTCTTTGATGGTCAATGGAACTAACGCCGGCAAAATCTCTGTTATTTGATGCCCCAATTCCTTTGCGAAGCGATACCCATCGCCGGTTGAACCTGTTGTTTGGTAGGAAAATCCACCAGTTGCAACGATACAAGCATCACCTTCTATTCTTGTCCCATTCTGCAATTCAATATATTCAAACTGCTCTTTTCCAACAATCTTTTTCACAGGAGCATGCAAATGAACCTCTACACCCAACTGTTGCAATTCTCGTGTCAGCCCTGCAATTACATCTGATGAATGGTCTGATACAGGAAATACTCGATTTCCTCGTTCAATCTTTGTTTTCACACCAATTCGCTCAAAGAAATCTATGACATCTTGATTTGTATATCCATAAAAACTGCTGTACAGGAATTTTGAATTGGTCACAACTGAGCTAAAAAGCGTTTCCATATCACTTGCATTTGTAATATTACATCTGCCTTTGCCTGTGATAAACAGCTTTTTCCCAAGTTTTTCATTTTTTTCAAATATATGCACTTCATTTCCATTGTAGGCAGCGAAAATCGCCGCAAACATACCGGCCGCACCACCGCCTACTACAAGCACCTTGCTCATTTATACGTCCTCATTTTCTCTTAATACAATGATTTCTTTTATTATGCGATATTTGGTAGAAAACATCAAGTAAAATTATTCGTAAAGAAAGGCAATCTGTTCATATAACTCTGCAAAATTGATTTCACATTTTCCATCAAAGATTCCCACCGGAACCTTGCTGTCGAAACCATAAATATTTAACACAACGTCTTCCTCGAATCGATAAACCATAACTCGTTTTGCCTCAGGGTCAACAAGCCAATATTCTTTCACTCCTGCTTCTATGTACTTGTTCAACTTGATTGTTAAATCCTTCTTCTTGGTAGACGGCGACAACACCTCAACAATAAAATCAGGTGCGCCATACACACATCGTCTAATAATCTTGTCACGATTACATACAACTATCACGTCCGGTTCCACCATAGTCCTGTTGTCACAATCCAGTTGTACATCAACTGGGGCAACTGCCACCCAACATTTTCCCTTATTCTTTTCAATATAATTTTGTAATTTGTGTGCAATCTGAAACCCAAAATCCTGATGTATGGTTGTTGGAGCCAGCATTTCATACAGTACGCCATCAATTAACTCCACTCGTGTATCCTCAGGCATCGCATAATAGTCATCCAACGTAAATTCACCCTGTTTTTTCCCGAAATACGGCAAACTACCCTCACACACTCGGTCAGCATCTCTTTCTCTCAAAATATTTTCCACAGCATTTCTTTCTTCATATGTAATTGTTGTCGCATGATTGTCTGAAAATATTTCCTCAACCTTTTCTAATGAAACTCCTGATAAAACAGCTACAATAGCATTGGAATAACCCAATTCATTCTTTCTTCTTTCTAAATCACGTTTTGTCATAAAAACATTCCTCCTTTTGTAATACATAAAAGAATTCTCCCACTATTAAATTGTAAAATTTGAAAACATCTGGTGAATCACCATTGAAATGCCGTATTCTTTTTGCGACTTTATTCTATATTAACATAAACGAAAGAATTGTCAATATAAAACTCAAAAAAAAAATTGCTCAAATCATGTATAAACCATGTATTCAAGCAATGTTTTTATATTAATCTTCTTTTGCCCATCCGTATGCATATTTAACAGCCTTATTCCAGCCTTTTATCATTGTTCCCCGTTTTTCTTGCTCAATAGCGGGGTCAAAAGTCCGCCCAATTATCCAGTTATTAATAACTTCTTCTTTATTTCCCCAATATCCAACTGCAAGTCCTGCAAGATACGCTGCTCCCATAGCAGTTGTCTCTACACACTGCGGTCTTTTTACCGGTGCGCCGATAATATCTGCCTGTGTTTGCATCAAGAAGTTGTTCGCACTTGCACCGCCATCTACCTTAAGAGCAGAAAGTTTGATTCCCGAATCCGTTTTCATTGCAGAAAGGACATCATTTACCTGATATGCAATAGAATCCAGTGTCGCTCTTATAATATGATACTTGTTAACACCGCGTGTCAAACCTACAATCGTTCCCCTTGCATATTGGTCCCAATGTGGTGCACCAAGTCCTGTAAATGCCGGTACAACATAACATCCGTTTGTATCTTCCACTTGCATTGCCATCATCTCTGACTCAGCAGAGGAATCAATAAATCTCATTTCATCCCGAAGCCATTGAATGGCTGCACCAGCGACGAAAATAGAACCCTCTAACGCATAAGTTACTTTTCCATCCAATCCCCAAGCGATAGTTGTTACAAGTCCATTATTTGAAAAAACTGGTTTTTCTCCTGTATTCATCAAAAGAAAACAGCCTGTTCCATAGGTATTCTTTGCCTCACCTGGTGTAAAGCATGTTTGCCCAAACAATGCGGCTTGTTGGTCTCCTGCAGCACCTGCAATCGGAATTGAACCACCTAAAAACGAAGCATCTGAATATCCATAAATACAACTAGACGGTTTTGCTTCCGGAAGCATACATCTTGGAATATTCATTTCCGCAAGAATCTCTTCATCCCATTCTAATGTATTGATATTAAATAACATCGTACGGGAAGCATTGGAATAATCCGTTACATGCACAGCACCCTTCGTCAATTTCCAAATAAGCCACGTCTCAACTGTACCAAATAAGAGTTCTCCTTTTTCGGCCTTCTCTCTGGCACCGGCTACATTGTCAAGAATCCATTTAATCTTCGTACCTGAAAAATATGCATCAATAACAAGTCCTGTTTTCTCTCTGAATTGTTCCGTTAACCCTTTTTCTTTTAAAGAGTCACAATATTCAGATGTTCTTCTACATTGCCATACAATTGCATGATACACCGGTTCACCGGTGTTTTTATCCCAGACAATCGCTGTCTCTCTTTGATTGGTAATACCGATAGCTACAATTTCCTCAGCAGAGGCACCTATTTTATTCATAGCCTCCACTGCTACACCAAGCATGCTTGCCCAAATTTCATCTGCATCATGCTCAACCCAGCCTGGTTGCGGAAAATATTGTGTGAACTCTCTCTGTGCAACGCTGCACATTTCTCCTTTTTTATTAAAAAGAATACAGCGATTACTAGTCGTGCCGGCATCTAATGCCATGATATATTTAGCCATATCAACACCCTCCTTATGGCTTCATGCGTTATAATCATTATAGCATTTTAATATTGCATTGTCATTACGTAAAAAGCAGGACCTGTCACACATATTCTGTGTGGCTAGTCCTGCTCTTTTTTACATTTAAAATTACTCTATGTCATACTTTGCGAACATTTTCTCGCAAAAATCCGATTTCTCTGTGATTTGCGGAATCAAATCCAATGCACCATCTGCCACCATGCACTGAATCAGTTTTATCATTTTTATCTTGCCAGATTCTTCTCCAAGTATTTTTCCACGTTGTTCTCCGCGCTCTTCTCCACATTTAATTAAATCATCCATTGCTTTACACATATCAACATCACCTTCCTCATCTAAATATTTATCTTTGTTTTCTAAAAATTTCCCTGTCTTTGTATATGTCGCAATCGCATCATACGTATCACTACTAATATTTTGAAATGCTTCTCGATTTTCTTCTACATATTTTGCCCACTCTTCCTTATTCTCATCTCTCTGTATCATTCCAAAGAAGAGTCTTGCATCTGTTTCTAATTTTTCACTATCTTTAAAACGACGTGCATCAATGATATGTATCGGATAATCCGCCACCATATTCCGCACTGCTTCCGGAAGATCACTAAGATCTAACATTTCTGACAATCTTGTCGGTCCTGTCCAAGGATCTTTACCATAGTATATCACCAAGGTGCAGACCGCGTGTAACTTATCATCCTTCGAAAATCCCGAAAGATATTCCGCTCCATGTAAATCCTTCTCCTTCTCATGAACCGCCTTTATCTCTTTTAACTGTCTATTGTAATCCAAAAATTCATATCCCATGATTCTTACAGGCATTGCAAAGTGTATGTCACTTTGATTCTCTGTTGTAAGGATTACAAAATTCGTTCCAAAGGCTGCCTTTTTTGTAACATCCCTATTCCTCTGGATGCTACTGTCCTCTTTCTGTTTTTCAACATGTCCCAGATAGCCGTCTCTTTCATTCAGTTGCTCTGCTGTCAGCACTTTTTCTTGGAACATGCCTACATTCAACACATCTGCAAATCGTTCGTTGTTAGCCCAATATGTGTTTGCTATTATATTCTTCTCTTGCACGTTTCGTTCCTCCTTCTGTTGTCAGCAGGAGGCACTGCTATCACATCGCCATCTTAACATTACCTCTCTGCTCTTTGTTTATTGGGTTATAAGCATTGAGATTTCTGTTATGGCCTTACGGCTAAGATATTAGATTTGAATAAACTCACAAGATACTTAGAAATAATGCTTGATGCAAGCATAGCATAGTCGTGGTTGGAATTCAACTGGTTTTTGTAAAAAACCAGTTGTGTAAAAAAAATCAGGACAAATGTACACTAATGTGTCTGCATTTGTCCTGATTTTTATTACTTATTATATTTTTAATTATACCGGATAACTTCCGTTTTCTGTGTCAGCTACTGTCTGGTCAACTCTTGTTTGCTGTGCTTCTCTATATTTAAAGAAATCTGTAGCAACCTGTGGGAACAATGCGTATGTTAATACGTCTTCTTCCTGTTGTGACCATTGTGCCATTTCACCGCGAAGTGTATCTAACTCGTCTGGAATCAAATCAGCCGGTCGACATGTGATTACTTCTGGATTTTCTCCAAGAACTTTCTTTTGAACTTCTTCGTTGAATGGCTTAACTGTTGCACCGTATTTTCCACTTAATACGTCTTTTGTTTCTTTGGTAGCCATTTTGTAACGTTCTCCCATAAGTACGTTAAATACAGCCTGAGTACCAACGATTTGTGAAGAAGGTGTTACAAGAGGTGGTTCTCCAAGGTCTTTACGTACCTTTGGAACTTCTTCCAATACTTCATAGTATTTGTCTTCTGCACCTTGTTCTTTTAACTGTGATGTTAAGTTTGATAACATACCACCTGGTACTTGATATAACAATGTCTTAATGTTAACACCCATATTCTTTGGATTAAGGAGTCCTGATTCCAAAGCATTGTCACGGATTGGTCTGAAGTAATCAGCAATCTCAGCCAATAAGTTTTGATCCAAACCAGAATCGTATGGTGTTCCCTTAAATGTTTCAACCATAACTTCTGTTGCAGGTTGTGATGTTCCAAGCGCAAATGGAGACATCGCTGTATCGATAACGTCAACACCAGCTTCAACAGCTTTCAAGTATGTCATGGAAGCAACACCTGATGTGTAGTGTGTATGAAGTTGGATTGGAAGGTCTGTTACATCCTTCAATGCTGAGATTAACTCTGTTGCTTTGTATGGAACTAAAAGACCAGCCATATCTTTTAAACAGATAGATGTAGCACCCATGTCTTCAATTCTCTTTGCAATATCCATCCAGTAATCCATTGTATATGCATCACCTAATGTATAAGAAAGAGCAACCTGTGCGTCTGCACCTTCTTTTACTGCAGCTTTTACAGCTGTTTGAAGGTTACGCATATCGTTTAAACAGTCGAAAATACGGATGATATCCATTCCGTTTGCAACTGATTTTTGAACGAAGTATTCTACCACGTCATCTGCGTATGGACGATATCCCAAGATGTTTTGTCCACGGAATAACATTTGTAATTTTGTATTTTTGAATCCATCACGGAATTTACGAAGTCTTTCCCATGGATCTTCTTTTAAGAAACGTAATGATGCGTCAAATGTAGCACCACCCCAACATTCTACTGAATGATAACCAACTTTATCCATTTTCTCAACAATTGGAAGCATTTGTTCTGTTGTCATTCTGGTAGCAATC
>JAXJXL010000123.1:0-2615 GCA_036307525.1 Faecalimonas sp. | reverse complement strand
TGGATTCTTATCATAAATCACATCCATACACACTTCAGCAAGCGGATAGAACTCCAAAGCAAACTCTTTCATAAGCTGTCTTTTTCTCTTCAACATGGTCTTTAACATACTAAGTCCGGTTTGGTCCTCTGGATGCGTATCCATGTAAAGACGCAAGTCATCCAAAACAAATCCCGTTTGCTGAATCTGTCTCAGCATGGTTTCCTCACGGCTAAATTGCAACTTCTCATTTTCTAATTCATTGTCCAAGACAGTTGCAAAAAACTGTCTGTTCAGTTCCGGGAAAATAGTCCCCATGCGAAGTGCCTGCTCTTCATCATACACTTCATTCCATTCCTGAATCGGAACCGATGCAATTGCAAGATGCTTCTCTTTTTCCATTCAAAAAACTCCCCTCTTTTTTATTTTTGCTCCCACACATAGTATGTGCAGTTAACACTTTAAAAAAGTAAGGAAGTTTTTTCAAACATTATTCATTTGTAACTGTTACGTGTTTCTGAGGTTGGTTCTGAACAGAATAAACAACCTGACCGTTAACAATCGTATACAAGGTTTTTGTGAATACTTCCATGGGATTTCCGGTAAAAATAGCGATATCCGCATCCTTCCCTTTTTTCAGACTTCCCACTCTGTCATCCACCCGACAGATACGTGCCGCATTAATTGTAATTGCTTTTAAGCCATCCTCTACGGATAACCCATGCTTTACAGCGATTCCGGCACAAATCGGTAAATACTGAAGCATGGTTACCGGATGGTCGGTTGTTATTGCAAATAAAATTCCTGCCTCGCTCAATACCTTGTTTGTCCGAAGATTCATATTTTTAACTTCTATTTTTGACCTGGAAGTAAGTTCCGGTCCTACGATTACCGGAAAACCGGATGCTTTTATTTCATCTGCGATTAAATGACTTTCTGTACCATGGTCTATGGTAATATCAAGCCCGAACTCCGTAGCAATACGAATGGCGGTCAAAATATCATCTGCCCGATGCGCATGTGCTTTTAATGGTATCTCCCGACTAAAAACAGGAACCCACGGTTCCATTTGAAAATCCTCGTTTTGCAATTTGCCATTTTCCTTATCCTGCACATACTGCCTTGCTTTATACAGGGTTTCACGAAGCAACGCCCCGATTCCCATTCTTGTAGATGGTAACTGGTCTTTGTCACCATACGCAGTCTTTGGATTTTCTCCAAAAGCCACCTTCATTGCTGCCGGATGTTTGACAATCATTTCGTCGATACATCGTCCCTGGGTTTTCATGAAAACAAATTGGCCTCCTACCACATTGGAGCTCCCCGGCCCAACCATGACCGCAGTAATCCCAGCCTTAATTGCATCATGGAATGCAGGGTCCATTGGATTAACTGCATCAATTGCACGAAGTGTAGGCGTAACTGGATTCGTCCCTTCATTACAATCATCTCCGATAATACCCCATTTTTCTTCCGTAATTCCAATATGACAATGTGCTTCAATCAGCCCCGGCATCACCCAAGCACCCTTTACATCCAAAATCTGCTCGTCATCACTAGGCGCAAGAGAGGACATATTTCCTACATCTTCAATCAGTTTACCCTTTATACGAACATAACCACATTCAATTGGTTTGTTTTCCATTGTATATATTTTCCCATTGATAATTAACATAAAAATACCCCGTCTACGAAGATATATAACTACTATCTCCAAAACGGGGTAAAATATGTATTACGCTAGCAATTCTTTCACTTTCTTGCCATCAAAAACCACTTGTGAAATATGGTCAACTTCAATCTGATACAACGCATTTGCAGCGATATGCTCTGCCGCCTGCTCCAAATCACGAATACCGTCCGTATTTGCATAATGCGCAACTAAGGTATCTAAGCCCTCGTCCGTCACAATGCATTCATTTTCATTGAGGCCCATACGTTTTAACACTTTCGGTAGGGCAAATTTTGAGAAAATAATCTTCTTTTCTTCCGCCGTATAGCCCGGAATCTCAATGACTGCAAAACGTGACATTAACGGCGCACTAATCTGGCTCTTGTCATTGGCAGTTGCAATCGGATAAACACCACTAGTCGGAATCATACATTCCATGTAGTTGTCTGTAAATCCAAGGTTATCAAGAAGTGTCAAAAGCACATCTGCCGGATTTCCATTGCCTTTTCCGGAAGCCGCCTTGTCAAGCTCATTGATAATGAACACCAAGTTGGACTCACCTGCCATTGAAAATGCTTCCATGATGATGCCTGGTTTCGCATTGGAATAAATACGGGAGCTTCCGGTCAACTGTTCCGGATCATTAATAGAACTCATATCCAGCGATGTCCAAGGTAATTTTAAAATACGGGCAACTGCATATGCAATCTGGGACTTACCGGTTCCAGCCGGACCAATTAACAAGATTCCGTAAGCCGGCAATGTATGGGTGCGGTTAATCTGGATAATCGTTTCGATAATACGTTGTTTTACGCGCTCCATACCATATAATTCTTCATCCAAAATTCTGCGGGCTTCCACTGGATCAATGGACTCAAAATAATCATTCTTCCACTGTATGTTCATCATAATCGAAAGTGCACGTTGTGCATGAGGACGTTCCTCCGGTGTCACCTCATGAGAG
>JAXJXL010000122.1:0-5035 GCA_036307525.1 Faecalimonas sp. | reverse complement strand
TCTGCCTGACATTCTGTTTTGATTGTTTCCATACTCATGTTTTTTTCTCCTTTTTGTTATATTGTAATTTTGCTTTCTTATTTTGCTTTTTTTAGGCATATTCCTGTTTATTTCCAAACACTGCCCATTTTACTTACTGTTGCTAGGCATATACATATTTTCAATTGGATACTGCCTAAATTTTCTGGTACTGTTAGGCATATATGTTTTTCGAATTAAATACTGCCCATTTTTTTGCTTGAAGATTGCTGTTTTGTATTGCCAAAAGCTAATTATTATCCTTATGCCTAAACACTTAGGCATTTTCTTTTCAAATTTTTGTCTCTGCCTAACCCATTGGCTGCAAACCGCCAAAAATTTCTTCTCTGCCTAACCCATTGGCTGCAAACCGCCAAAAATTTCTTCTCTATCTAACCCACTGGTTGCATTTTCCAAGAAATCTTCTGCCTGTCTAACAATAAATAAAAAAATACCTCGTCCCTTAAAAGGGACGAGGTTAATCGCGGTACCACCCTAATTCCTAACATGCTATTGTCAGGCACTTAAGACTGCGTAACGTGCAGCATCCGTTATCTCCTACTCTGTAGCGGTCTGCAACAAGCACAAACTCCATTTTCAGAAATACAGCTCCCGTGGGAAATTCGATTCCTATCTGAACTAAAGGGAACTTCCAGCCAACGATTCCCTCTCTCTGTTAGAAAATAGTGCTCTACTAAACACGATCATTGCTTTTGTTATTCAAAATACTTCTCTATTGTACTTAAGTTTGATGAGGTTGTCAACTAATTACTCAACAAACTCTTTAAGATTTTGTGTCCAAGTCATCAAGATACTCCTCGATAATTCGATTCATTTCCCCACCAAGCAACATCACATACATGCAGAAATACATCCATAGCATGATAATGATAATTGTGGTCAAACTTCCATACATATTCGAAAAACCTTTAAAAATATCTAAATACATTGAGAATAAGAAGGAAGCAAATGTCCAGCCAAATGCAGTAAACACTGCTCCCGGTAATTGTCTGAGCGGTTTCCCTCTCTTGTTTGGTAAGAATTCATACATCAACGTTGTAATAACAATTAAGATACTGATAGTAGCAATTGTTCGTATTTCAATGACAAAGTCAATCACATACTGAATAACCGGAATATATTCATTTACCAGCAAACTGATGCTGTTACCAAATCCTAAAAGTACAAGGCACAGCACAATTGCAATTAAAAACAAAATGGTATACAGCGCCGCACGCAGTCTCAGGAAGAAATAATTTCTAGTTTCTACTGTTCCACGAATCGTGGTTAGACCATTCGAAAGAGCAAGTACACCTCTGCCCGCCGACCAAAACGCAACCAATAATGAGATGGTAATTGTCGTTCCGGTCTGACTGTATACCTCATCAATCACAGAAATAATTGTGCCGCTGACTGTCTTAGGGAACACCTCGTACGCCACCTCAATAATATCTGCCTGTGTAATTGGTGTGACTCGTACCAACGTCATTAAAAGCATGAGAATCGGAACCAAAGAAAGCATCAAAAAAAATGCAGATTGTGCTGCATATGCACCCACATGATGTCCTGCTATTGTTACCAATATATTTTCAACTTTTTTTAACCATTTTTTCATTTTATTGCACCTGTGTACCCGGATAAAAATAATATAAAATCTCTTCATAAGTCTTTCCCGATTTTGCCATTTCATTCGCACCGTTCTGACTCATTCCGATTCCATGTCCATAGCCTCTACCCTCTATTATATAACTTTTACCATTTTTTTCAATGGTAAAAAACGCACTTGGAAGAAGCTTTGTACTTTGAAGCACTGTTCCGTCCTGTTTTATTATCTCATACCCGCTACCTCCGAGCGCTTTTCGTATCTTATTTTCAGTTGCAATTGTAATGGTTTCCGAACTTCCTATTACCCTTAATTCGAGTGCAATACCTCCTACTCCTTGTTTTGTTACCTCTATGTTTACGAGATTTCCTATTTCTTTTCCTGTGTTTAATTCTATCAAATTGCCTAGTAACTCCTGCGGCACTGTTGCTTCCCATCGGTACCAAGGCAATTGCTTCTCATAATCATTTCCCTGTCCATCACAGATGGGTACCCCTTTTAAATATGTATTGTGTTCTGCCAGTTTGGTTCCCCATGCTTCTATACTAGTTGAGTGCCCCCCGGATGTTGAGTAATAATAGGTTTTCACCACTTGATTCTGGTACCACAACTTCTTTCCTCCAGTTTCTTTTACCGCTTTCGTGGTTGTTTCCTGCTCTTTGGAATTCCCGTACACCTGGTAGGACACACTGTCATCCACATGTGCATAGTATTCTGGGTATCCATATGCGAGCATCTGACAATAGGCATAACTTCTCGCACAAATAGCCTGACATTTTAACGCCTCTATGCAATAAGAAGCCGGCATTTCGCTTGGAGCTACTGCGTATAAATATTCTTCTACAGGAAGTTCATTTACAATTACAATCCCTTCCGGTGTGGAATACAGTTCCATAAGTCCACGATAAGAAGGTGTTCCATATCCACGATTGAGAGAATGAATTGTAATTCGGGTATTATTATCAGAGGATATTTGCGTTGGGCTAACATCAAATAATGTCTCAGTTTGACTATCGCTATCTTTAAATTTCGGTGTAATGCAAATGGAACCGCGCTTGAACAATTCATGGTCAGGAGTAAGGGTAAGGATTTCTCCCGGTGAAATTTCCTGCATAATTTCTGACTCTTGGCTATCTATTGTGCTTTTAACTTTATCCCTTGTGTTGTGATTAGAATTTACGGCAACATCCATGCCGTATTCCGACGACAGCTTCACTTCCGAATGCGCTATTTGTTTGAATCCATCTGTCCTAATCACTACTCGAATTAATGGATTCTCTGCATCCGGCAGGTAATCTCCTGTTGGGAGTCTTGATTCCAGATTCTGTTGGTCTTGCTTTTCTTGTTTAAATAGAAATGTTTGCAACAGCATGGTATTGAAGAATCCCGCTAGCAACACTGTCACTCCTATATATAATACTTGAACTTTTCTTTTCAAGGTGAACCTCTTGTCCATTCTTTTTTGTAATATATGCAGATTGTTATCTAAGTATTACCTAATCACTTTCCTTCATCCTTTTTCGTTTCCTTCTATATTTCCTTTTAGGTTTCCTTTTAAGTTTCCTCTTAAGTTTTCTTTTGAGTTCCTGCTGGGTATAAAACATATCTATTAATGCACAAATACCCATTAATCACAAAAAACAAGTAAAAATACAAGTTTTTTTCGTATCGACTTTCTATAGAAAGACCTCACGACATGAATAATACCCATGTTTTTTAAGAAACATGGGTATTTTAGTCCTATATACAGCCAATTATAGAAAGTGACCGCTTATCCTCTGTTCTATGACAGCCAATTCCAAAAACAGCCGCTTATCTTCTGTTCTATGTATCCCCCGAAATGCCGTTTCCTGTATTTTGACGCCTAGCCTCAGCTAGGTGGGTGTCCGCATCTGCTTTTCTGTCTTCCACTGCTATGATGGCTTGACATATTACAGAGATATAGGATTCCCATTTCAAAATTTGTAGGTTCAAAATAACAGGATGGTCGCACATCCCAGGTTCAATATTTATTATATGCGAATCCACACTTTTTATCAATAAAAATAGGGTGAAATGTTTTAACAAACGTCTCCACAACAAATAAAAAGGAGTGAGTTTTAAGAAACTCACTCCAAAATTTGACATGTTTCAAATTATAATTGTGGACCTGCTTCTACTAATGCTTTACCAGCTTCGTTAGATGTATATTTAGCAAAGTTCTTGATGAAACGTCCAGCAAGGTCTTTTGCTTTTACTTCCCATTCAGCTGCATCTGCATATGTATTACGTGGGTCAAGAATGTTTGTATCAACTCCTGGAAGTTCTGTTGGTACTTCGAAGTTGAAGTATGGAATAGACTTTGTTTCAGCTTTTTCGATTGAACCGTCAAGGATTGCATCGATGATACCACGAGTATCTTTAATAGAGATACGTTTTCCTGTTCCATTCCATCCTGTGTTTACTAAGTATGCTTTAGAACCATTTGCTTCCATCTTCTTAACTAATTCTTCAGCATATTTTGTTGGATGTAATTCCAAGAATGCTTGTCCGAAGCATGCTGAGAATGTTGGTGTAGGTTCTGTAATACCACGTTCTGTACCAGCAAGTTTTGCTGTAAATCCAGATAAGAAGTAGTATTTTGTTTGTTCTGGTGTCAAGATTGATACTGGAGGAAGTACTCCAAATGCATCAGCTGAAAGGAAGATTACATTCTTAGCTGCTGGTGCTGCTGACACTGGACGAACGATGTTATCGATATGATTGATTGGGTAAGATACACGAGTATTTTCTGTAACACTACCATCAGCAAAATCGATTTTTCCATCTTTATCTAATGTAACGTTTTCTAACAATGCGTTACGTTTGATTGCATTGTAGATATCTGGTTCAGATTCTTTATCAAGGTTAATAACTTTAGCGTAGCAACCGCCTTCAAAGTTAAATACACCTTCATCATCCCAGCCGTGTTCATCATCACCGATAAGGAGACGTTTAGGGTCTGTAGATAATGTTGTTTTACCTGTTCCTGAAAGACCGAAGAAAATAGCTGTATTTTCGCCGTTCATATCTGTGTTTGCTGAACAGTGCATTGAAGCAATACCTTTTAATGGAAGGAAGTAGTTCATCATAGAGAACATACCTTTCTTCATTTCTCCACCATACCATGTGTTAAGGATTACTTGTTCTTTGCTTGTGATGTTGAATGCTACAGCTGTTTCAGAGTTAAGTCCTAATTCTTTATAGTTTTCAACTTTTGCTTTAGAAGCATTGTAGATAACGAAATCTGGTTCAAAGTTAGCAAGTTCTTCTTCTGTAGGAATAATGAACATGTTTTTAACAAAGTGTGCTTGCCAAGCAACTTCTACGATGAAACGGATAGCCATTCTTGTATCAGCGTTAGCACCACAGAATGCATCTACTACGAATAATCTC
>JAXJXL010000121.1:0-10690 GCA_036307525.1 Faecalimonas sp. | reverse complement strand
TTCAACAGTAAAAGGTTCAGCACTTGAAGGATTTTACCCAGCAGGATGGGATTTTGACAAAATTGATGCATGTATTGATGCACCAGAGAAAATTACAGAGAGACAGGCACACTGGAACGAAGGTTTCACACCAATTAAATGTGAAAGCCTTGGAGAATTTGAAACATATATGGGACATGAAATTGCAATGCAGATTAAGCTTGCAAAAGAAAGAGGAGAAAAGATTGCATTCATTCTTCCTGTAGGTCCTATGGGAATGTACAAATGGGTTGTTTATTTCTTACAAGAATGGAAGGTTTCTTGTGAACACGTACATACATTCAACATGGATGAATGGGCAGATGCAGAAGGAAATACATTAGCTCCTGACAATACAGGTGCATTCCAATATGCAATGGAACAAGCACTTTTCAATCCACTTGGAGACTTAACTGTTCCGAAAAACCAAAGAAACTTTGCAACCAAAGAAAACCTTCCTACTTATCCGGAAAAAATTGCTGCATTAAAAGCAGAAGGAGCAAAATTAGTACTTGTTTACGGAATCGGAAGAATGTGTCATATCGCATTCTGGGAGCCACAGTTTGCAGGTGAATATGCAACAGAAGAAGAGTGGAAAGCGCAACCGTATAGAATCGCTGCAAAGATTCATCCACTTACTGTAGAACAAAATGCATTTACAAGCTTCAAATCAAGAACAACACTTGTACCATGCCGTGCTAATACAATTGGACCAGGACTTATGTTCCAAGCTGATTATGCAATCGGTGGTGCAGACGGAATCTTAGGACGTGGAATGCAATGGCAGGGAATGTCACTTTGGATGACACTTCGTTATGGTACAACTCCATGGATTACATCTTCTTACATTCCAACAATTCCTGGAAGATTATTCTTCTTGGGCGAACTTGCTGGTCCACTTGTAGCGGAGTGTAACTAGGAATATGGGGAAGATAGAAAGAAATGGAATTGCTGTTGCAGGTAGTGTCCTCGTTGATAAAATCAATGAAATCAAAGCCTATCCACAAAGCGGCGAATTGACACAGATTATAGGTCTTCAAAAGGCAGTTGGCGGATGCGTGCCAAATGTAGCGTTGGATTTGAAAAAGATTTGTCCGGAGTTGGATGTGAAAGCTATCGGAAAAATCGGAAATGATGAAGATGGTGCATACGTATCCAATGTGCTAAGTCAAGGCGGTGTGGATGTCAGCGGATTTGTGGTTTCAGAGGAAGATAGCACAAGCTTTACAGAAGTTATGAGTGTGATTAACGGTCAGCGAACCTTTTTCACCTATCCTGGAACAAGCGCAGATTTCGGTTATAACGATATAGATTTTGAGAATCTAGATTCAAGAATATTACATTTAGGATACTTCTTGCTTTTGGAAAAAGTAGACCAAGGCGAAGGTATTCAGATTTTGCAGAAGGCCCAGGAAATGGGCATCAAGACCTCCATCGATTTGGTAAGTGAGAATTCAGACAGATATTCGCTGATACTGTCATGCCTTCCATATACGAATTATCTCATTATCAATGAGATGGAGGCGGGAAAATTAACCAACATGGAACCAACGGATGACAATCTTGAGGAGATTGCACGCAAGTTAAAAGCACTTGGAGTTAGCGATAAGGTAGTGATTCACAAACCAGATTTTGCAGTATGTCTGTCAAATGATGGTTACACAGTAGTGAGCTCTTATGCTCTTCCAGATGGTTACATTAAAGGGACAACAGGGGCAGGAGATGCTTTCTGTGCGGGAACCTTGATTGGTATCTATAAAGGATGGTCAGATACGGAGATTCTGGAGTTTGCTTCCGGATGTGCTGTCATGGCGCTGGGAAAAGCAGACGCTACCAGTGGGTTAATGACTGAAGAAGAGATAAAAGAGTACTGCAAACGATTTGAAAGACAAAAATAGGAGGTATACAGAACATGTTAGTAAATATGAATGATGTACTGTATGATGCGAAAAAAGGCAAATATGCAGTTGGATTATTTAACGCCGTGAATTTGGAACTCGCAAGAGGAATTATCGCGGCAGCAGAACAAACCGGTTCACCGGTTATCATGGGAACAGCGGAAGTTCTTTTCCCATATGGTCCGTTAGAGGAAGTATCTTACTATTTGCTTCCAATGGCAAAGAAAGCTAAGGTTCCAGTGGTTATTCACTTAGACCACGGTTTAAAGAAAGAAACTTGTTTAAAAGCTCTTGAACTTGGTTTCACATCCATTATGTACGATTGCTCAACCGATTCGTATGATGATAATGTGAAGAAAGTAAAAGAAATGGCAGATATTGCCCACTCTTTCGGAGCAACTATCGAAGGTGAGTTAGGTCACGTTGGAGATAATGAAGGTTCTGCAGAAGGAAGTTCACACTTGGCAGACCCATCTAAATTCTTTACAGATCCAAAGATGGCAAAAGACTACGTACAGAAAACAGGTGTAGACGCACTTGCAATTGCGGTAGGTAATGCGCATGGTGCTTACAAATTACCACCTAAGTTGGATTTCGAAAGAATTCGTACGATTGCAAAGACAGTAGATGTACCGTTGGTACTTCACGGTGGTTCAGGTCTTACAGACAATGACTTTAAACAAGCTATCAAAGAAGGTATCAGCAAGGTAAATATCTTCACCGATATCAACGTAGCAGCTGTTAAAGCAGAGTTTAGCCGTTTCACAGATATGAACAAGGGTATCATCGACTTGATTCCTGCAGCTGTAGAAGCAATTAAGCAGGAAAGTATGAAGAAGATGGAACTTTTCGGTTCTGTTGGAAGAGGTGGCGCAATGCCGAAAGCAGACACGGATGCAATTGTGCGCCGTGTGGTAGAAGAAGTTTTAAGAACTATGGGTAAATAAATTCACACCAAATTGTCACACTCGCATACATTATATTATAATGTAAAAAGATAGGATGTGTGTTTCATGGATTATCGATTACCATATTACATGGCGTATCCTATGCCATTACAATATGATGACGAGCGAATCGAGCGACGCGATTTTGAGTATATGAAGAGCATGTATCCAATGGCAGTAAAACGAATCTTGCCATATGTGGAGGAAGAATGTGACAGAATGTCATACGAAGGCAGTGTGATTTATGACGAATATCCGGACCAATTACAAATTCGTTTGATGTGTAATCGGATTTATGATAAAGTAAAGAAGATGAAACCTTATGATGATGAAGAGATGGAGATGCAGGTTTCCAGAAATGATGACTGGCTAAGAGACTTGGTACAGATTATGTTTTTTCAGGAGTTGTTTCAAAGAAGAAGCCGTCACAGAAGGGATAGACGAAGGTTTTACTAGATAGAAAGGCTGTTACACATGAAGAATATTATTTTAATTGGTATGCCGGCAGTAGGAAAAAGCACAGTGGGAGTCGTTGTTGCAAAACGAATCGGCTACGAATTTATAGACACCGATTTATTAATTCAGAAACAGGAAAAACGACTTTTGAAAGAGATTATTGCAGAAGAAGGAAATGAACGTTTTCTTGAAATTGAAAATCAGGTGAATCGTGATTTGGAAGCAGAGAGCGCAGTGATATCTCCAGGAGGCAGTGTGGTTTATTGTCAGGAAGCCATGCAGCATTTTAAAGATATTGGTGTTGTTATATATCTTCATGCAACATACGAGGATATTTATAAAAGGATTACAAATGCTAAGAACCGCGGTGTTGTGCTAAAGGAAGGTCAGACACTAAAGGACTTGTATGACGAACGGGTAAGATTGTTTGAGAAGTATGCAGATTACACGGTTTCGGAAGAAGGTTTGAGTTTGGAAGAAACTATTGATATGGTATTGGAACTATTAGATAAGAGTCTGTAGGCATCACACGAAAAAATAGGAGGTTAACAAACCTCCTATTTTGTGTTATAATGAATTTTGGAGTATGAATATAAACCGTAACAGAGGTGTAAAATGGAACAATATATAATTAAGGGTGGCACACCACTTGTTGGCGAAGTGGAAATTGGAGGTGCAAAAAATGCAGCGCTCGCTATCTTAGCAGCAGCTGTTATGACGGATGAAACTGTTACAATAGACAATCTACCGGATGTCAATGACATTAATGTGCTTTTAGAGGCTATTAGTGGTATTGGGGCCACAGTTCAACGTGTCGACAGACATACAGTACGTATTAATGGGGCAAATATCGGTGATTTGAGTATTGAATATGACTATATAAAGAAGATACGAGCATCTTATTATTTGTTAGGTGCCTTACTTGGAAAATATCACAAGGCGGAGGTGGCACTTCCGGGCGGATGTAATATTGGTAGCAGACCAATTGATCAACATCTTAAGGGATTTCGTGCACTCGGTGCAGAGATTGACATCGAACATGGAAAGATTTCTGCAGAAGCGGAAGAGCTTCATGGCACGCATCTGTACTTTGACGTCGTCAGCGTAGGAGCAACCATTAATGTGATGATGGCAGCAGCTATGGCGGAGGGCCAGACGGTGTTGGAAAATGTTGCGAAAGAGCCGCACGTGGTAGACGTTGCAAACTTCCTGAATAGTATGGGTGCTAATATCAAAGGTGCCGGTACAGATGTGATTCGAATCAAGGGTGTATCTAAGCTTCATAAAACAGAATATTCGATTATACCGGACCAGATTGAGGCTGGAACGTTTATGTTCGCTGCAGCGGCAACCAAGGGCGATGTTACTGTGCTGAATGTCATTCCAAAGCACTTGGAGGCTACAACTGCAAAACTGGTTGAGATTGGATGCGAAGTGGAAGAATTTGATGATGCGGTACGTGTTGTTGCGAAGGGAAGATTGAAGAGTACCCACGTAAAGACATTGCCATATCCGGGTTATCCGACGGATATGCAGCCGCAAATCGGTGTGACATTAGCGCTGAGTGAAGGGACCAGTGTTATTACAGAGAGTATTTTTGAAAATCGATTTAAATATTTGGATGAACTTGCACGTATGGGTGCAGTTGTGAAAATAGAAGGTAATTCAGCTACCATAGAAGGAGTAGAAAAATTCTCCGGTACAAGAATTAGTGCGCCGGATTTGAGAGCAGGTGCAGCACTTGTCATTGCCGGACTTGCGACAGAGGGCATTACAATTATTGATGACATCGTTTATATTCAAAGAGGATATGAGAGATTTGAGGAGAAGCTTCGTTCGCTTGGCGGAGTCATTCAGCGCGTATCCAGTGAAAAGGAAATCAAAAAATTTAAATTAAAAGTGAGTTAAATATGGAGGAACAGCTTGTGAGGAAAAGGGGAAATATCATAGGAAATATCGTTCTTGTAATTGCAATTGCTGTATTCATATTTTCAGGCTATAAGTTGTATATGATTTTTTCAGAGTACCATGAGGGTGAAAAAGAATACGAATCCATTCAGGATGAAGTAATTATAGTAAGTACTGATGATAAAGACCAAACAGAGAATCAAGAAACAGAAGAGAAAACCGTTTTTAAAGTTGATTTTGAAAAACTGAAATCAATGAACAAAGAGGTTGTTGGTTGGATTCGTTTCGATAATCCGGATAAAATTAGTTATCCGATTGTAAAGGGCACGGATAATGACAAATATCTGAAAACGACTGTAGAAGGTAAGAGGAATGCGGCAGGCTCCATTTTCATGGATGCCAATAATGCAGCAGATTTTACTGATAAAAACACATTTATATATGGACACAATATGAAAAATGGTTCCATGTTTGGACAACTCCGTAAGTATAAGAACGCGGATTTCTACAAAGAGAATCCATATTTTTATATCTATACGCCTGACGGACAAGAAGTGAAGTATCAGGTGTACGCAGTATGTATTGTGGAGGACACTTCAGACAGTTATAACAAGTTCTACGCAGACGAAGACGAATATGTAAAGTATTTGCAGTATATCAAGAGTCTTTCGCGCTATGATACGGGAGTGGAAGCTAGTGCAGATTCGCAGCTAGTGAGTTTATCTACCTGCACAAATGTGACAGAGACACAGAGACTTATCGTGCACGGCGTGAAGCTTGTAGAACCTGCGCCTGAGGGACAAGCCGAAGAAAAGGCGGTGGAATGATTATGGCACAGCAGTATGAAGTGGGAGATATTGTGAAAATGAAAAAGAAACATCCCTGTGGCAGTTTTGAGTGGGAAATCCTACGAGTGGGTGCAGATTTTCGCTTGAAATGTTTGGGATGCGGACATCAGATTATGATAGCCAGAAAACTGGTAGAAAAGAACACAAAAGAAATAAAGCATAAGGAGGAATGTAAAAATGAAGTATAACCCCCCAAAGGTAGAGCTTGTTTTAGTGGATGAAGAGGATGTTATCAGAACATCACCGGTAAACGAAGGTACGTGGCCAGATGATGAACAATACGGTACTCCAATTTAATTTAGTACACTCTAATTTAACAAAAAACACTTGAAATCTATATTACAGTATGTTACAATACCAAATTGTGATATATTATTTTATTCCTTGTTCCCGATAAGAAAAGCGGGGGCCAGAGACCATAAGGAGGTGCAAACGACATGAACAAATATGAATTAGCAGTTGTTGTCAATGCAAAGATCGAAGACGACGCTAGAGCAGCAGTTATCGAGAAAGTACAATCTTACATTACTCGTTTCGGTGGCCAAGTTTCTGACGTTGATGAATGGGGTAAGAAGAGATTAGCTTACGAAATTCAGAAGATGAGAGAAGGATACTACTACTTCATCCACTTCGAAGCTGAAGCTACAGCTCCGGCAGAGATTGAAAGTAGACTTCGTATCATGGACAACGTATTGAGATTTTTATGCGTTAGACAAGAAGCATAAGAGAAAAGAGGAATCGTATGAATAAAGTAATTTTAATGGGACGTTTAACAAGAGATCCTGAAGTTAGATATTCACAAGGTGAGAACGCGCTTGCAATTGCACGTTACACTTTGGCAGTAGACCGTCGTGCGGCTAGACGTGAAGGCGAAGCTACAGCAGATTTTATTAACTGTGTAGCATTTGGTAGAAGTGCTGAATTTGCAGAAAGATATTTACGTCAAGGTACAAAGATTGTAGTAAGCGGCCGTATTCAAACAGGAAGCTACACAAACCGTGATGGTCAAAAAGTATACACAACAGAGGTTGTTGTAGAAGAATCAGAATTTGCAGAAAGCAAAGCAAACAGCTCTGCACCAGGCAATAACAACTATCAGGCAAGTCCTGCTCCGTCACCAAGTGCAGATATTGGCGATGGATTCATGAACATTCCGGACGGAATTGATGAAGAATTACCATTCAGCTAAACGATTGATTGTATAGTTATTCGATAAATGAAATAGGAGGTAATTGACAATGGCTTTTGATAAAGGAAGTAAAGTGGATTCTCCAATGAAGAGAAGAAACATTCGTAGAAGAAAAAAAGTTTGTGTATTCTGCGGTAAAGAAAACAACGAAATCGACTACAAAGATGTGGCTAAATTAAGAAAATATGTTTCTGAAAGAGGAAAAATCCTTCCAAGAAGAATCACAGGAAACTGTGCAAAACATCAGAGAGCTCTTACAGTAGCAATTAAGAGAGCAAGACATATTGCTTTGATGCCATACGTACAAGATTAATAATGAAACCCTTAAGTAATGATGATTCAATACTTAAGGGTTTTTTGTTAATCCCTTTTCTGAGATGAGTTTCACGGAGGTTGCGTACTCGGAAGGTGTCATTCCACTCACTTTTTTGAATTGTCTCGAAAAATAGTGGATGGATGAGTATCCGAGTTCGTCGGCCACCTGCGTGAAATTTACATTTTTAGAGCGTATGATTTCCTTCGCCTTCTCTATCTTTAAAAAAGAAGCGTATTCTATAATTCCTAAGTTACAACAACGTTTAAATAGCTTATGCAGTCTGGAATGGCTGATGGAAAATTCTTTACATATAGAAGCGATGTCGATGCCTATATGTATATTTTTTTGCATGTACTTCACAATGTCACTGAATAGTTGTGTGTCGTTTGCCTGCTTGGTAGACTTAAGCTCAGTGGTATCTGGCAGCAATTCATGAATCTGTGAGCGGCTGTTTTTTCTACCCATAAGGATTAAGAATTGTTCCAAATAGAAGAATAATAACTGTCTTGTGCCGAACAAAGCATCTTCTTTTAATGGTATTGTCTTAAGATATGGGTCATCTAGACGACAATCAAAACATTGACGTGCTTCTGAGATAATTTTTCCTAAAATATGTTGCTCCTGTTGTCCAATAGTCATTTTTCTATGCTTAAAAAGCTGCATAATCTCGTCATGGCATGCAAAAGAGACGATAACGGCATTAGGAGCTGTTTTTTCGCCTATGTGTACGGTATGAAATTCGTTTGGCTCATGAAAGAAAATTTCGTTTGTATGTAAATGAATACGTTCTGCTCCGGCAGTGATATCCACATCGCCCTTGTCTATATATATAAATTCCCAAAAGTCGTGACTTTCTCCTTCAAAAGTAAAGGTACTGGCATATTCAAAATAATGGACACTGAATATTTTTTCGATCGTGATATCCTTTTGATTTGTAATTCCCGTATATTGCATGACTGTATCCGCCCTTTCTTGCATTATTTGTACTAATTATAGCAAAAAAGCATTAGAAAGAAAAGAAATAGTAAAAAATGTGCAAAAAAAATACCGTATCGTGTAAAGACAATGAAGAATATATGGATTATGATTAAGAAAAAGCTGTATAAATGGAGGAAGCATATGAAAAAACCAGTTTTAGTAATTATGGCGGCGGGAATGGGAAGCCGTTACGGGGGCTTAAAGCAGATTGACCCAATCGATGAACAGGGACATATTATTATGGATTTTTCTATTTTTGACGCAAAGCGAGCAGGGTTTGAAAAAGTCGTATTCATTATTAAAAAAGAAAATGAGGCTGATTTTAAAGAAGCAATTGGAAACCGTATTGGAAAATATATAGACGTAGAATATGCATACCAGGATTTATATAATATTCCGGAAGGATTTGAAGTTCCGGAAGGCAGAGTGAAGCCATGGGGAACGGCGCATGCAGTGCTTAGTGCAGTCAACCTGATTGATGGACCGTTTGTAGTAATCAATGCTGATGACTATTATGGACGCGATGCATTCCAGAAGATTTATGACTTCTTATCTACACATGAGGATGATGACAAATATCGTTATGCAATGGTTGGTTACCGTTTGGAAAACACGTTGACTGAAAATGGACATGTAGCACGTGGTGTTTGTACACTGGACGAAAATGATTATCTGGTGAAGGTAGAAGAGCGTACACGTATTGAGAAAAAAGGTGACGGAGCTGCTTACACAGAAGATGATGGAACAACTTGGATTTCTCTGCCGGTAGACAGTGTTGTTTCTATGAATATGTGGGGATTTTCAGCCAGCTTCTTACAGGAAATTAAAAATGGATTTGCTGCATTTATGGAAGACGGACTGAAGAATAATCCTCTAAAATGTGAATATTTTCTTCCAACCGTAGTAAGTAATCTTTTGGCAGAGAATCGCGCAACAGTAACCGTTCTGACATCACAGGACAAATGGTTTGGTGTAACATATAAAGAGGATAAGCCGGTTGTTATGGCAGCTATTCAGAATATGAAAGATAACGGAATTTATCCGGAAGAAGTATGGTGCGGAAGAAGCGAAGCGTTGTCCGCATTTCAGTTGGATGGAACAGTGGTGAGTGCAGTACGTTACGGAAGCGGCCATATCAATGATACATTCTTAGTTAGAACGCAAAAAGCGGATGGGGCTTACGGCCGTGTGATTCTACAACGCATGAATACAAATATTTTTACTAAACCAGTTGAGCTGATGGAAAATATTTTAGGTGTCACGTCTTTCTTGGGTGAGAGAATCGCCCGAAATGGCGGTCAGCCGGACAGAGAGACCTTGACGGTTATTCCGACTAAAGAAGGCAATTCGTATTTCGTGGATTCGGAAGGCGAATATTGGAGAGCTTATATCTTTATCGAAGGTGCAAGAACCTATGACCAGGTAGAATCTGTTGACGATTTTTACCAGAGTGCAGTTGCATTTGGTAATTTCCAACGTCTGCTTGCAGATTTTCCAGCAGAGACACTCCATGAGACCATTAAAGGCTTCCATGATACAAAGGAAAGATTTGAGGTGTTCAAAAAGGCAGCCCATGATGATGTGTGTGGACGAGCAGCTTCCGTAAAAGAGGAAATTGATTTCTATCTGGAACGTGAAGATGTTGCAAATGTATTTGGGGATTTATTGGCAAAAGGTGAAATACCTCTTCGTGTTACACATAATGATACGAAACTCAACAATGTTATGCTTGACGATGAAACAAGACGAGGCATTTGTGTAATTGATTTGGATACTGTTATGCCAGGTCTTGCCATGAATGATTTTGGTGATTCTATTCGCTTTGGCGCGAGTACGGCGGCAGAGGATGAGAAGGATTTAGATAAAGTATGGTGTGATATGGATTTGTTTGCAGCCTATACGAAGGGATTCCTTGAAGGCTGCGGTGGCAAATTGACAGATAAGGAGATTGAACTTCTCCCGATGGGTGCCAAGGTCATGACTTATGAGTGTGGTATGCGATTCCTGACAGACTATCTGCAGGGAGATGTGTATTTTAAGACACACAGAGAGGGACATAACCTAGACAGAACACGTACACATATCAAATTAATCAAGGATATGGAAGATAAATGGGATAGGATGCATGAGAT
>JAXJXL010000120.1:0-3441 GCA_036307525.1 Faecalimonas sp. | reverse complement strand
TTCTCATTACATCGCGTCCGTCAGGGTAACAGTTTCCGCATTCCAAACCAAGCACATAATCGCGAACTCCCATCATCTTCCATTCCACAAACGCATCCAACTCAGAAGCATCAAATTCCATGGAAAGTCCCACATTGAGTTTTGGCTGATAGATACTTGCTCTACCTTCCTTATCTGCAAATTTATGATAGTAGCAACGTTCCTGGTAGCCTACTGTTGGCTTCTGCATGTTCATCCAGTTCTCAATATCATTAGCTGCATGGTCATCCCTTGCAACCACCTCTGCTGCCGGAACTTTCACAATACTATCCTCGTCAAGAAGTGGATATCCCATATTAATATGATACAGAATCTCCATTGGTTCTACCTTGTCACCTGTATTCTCTATAGTATCACAAATTTCAAAGGTGTTTTCCTCTGTAGAAACAATAATCTCACGACTTAGTCTCAGCTTCCGTCCGAAAATGGTTTCATCCTTTACAACACCGCGAACGATTAATTTCCCATCTTCTTCTACCCAATATGCATGTTCACATGGTGTGTTTGCAATGGTTCCATGCAAAGGTAGTTCTTCACCTTCATCTGTACAAGGGGAACCAACTGCATTTAAACCGCAGGTTGTAAGAAATCCTGCTGTAAACGACCCCAACCAGTTTGAACCGATGCTGTCATAAAATGCCGGTGCCACATAGCCACATGGCGACATATAACTCATATTGAAACCTTTAAAACGAAGTCTCGTAATATCGCACGCACGGTCTGGCGAAACCGTTAATTCAAGCCCCTTCCCATTATTAATCTGATACAGGCGCATGCCATCTCCTTTACCACCGACCAAACGGTGCTCTTCTACCCCATAAAGCTGGGATTCATGTCCAATATATGGATTCATACAACTCCTCCTTTACACCCGCGGTCTTACCGCCATAAATACTACAAATATGCCTTCAACGCATCCACTTTATCTAATTTTTCCCATGGTAAATCCAAATCATTACGTCCAAAGTGTCCGTAAGCTGCTGTTTGCTTGTAAATTGGACGACGTAGGTCTAACATTTTGATAATGCCTGCCGGTCTTAAATCAAAGTTTTCTCTTACGATATCTACCAATTTTTCCTCAGATAATTTACCTGTTCCAAATGTGTCAATCATGATTGATGTTGGCTGTGCAACTCCGATTGCATATGACAATTGGATCTCACATTTGTCTGCAAGTCCTGCTGCAACAATATTTTTTGCCGCATAACGTGCTGCATATGCTGCTGAACGGTCAACCTTTGTACAATCTTTACCAGAAAATGCACCGCCACCGTGACGAGCCATTCCGCCGTATGTGTCAACGATAATCTTACGTCCTGTAAGTCCGCTGTCTCCGTGTGGTCCACCGATTACGAAACGTCCTGTAGGATTGATAAAAAATTTAGTCTTATCATCAATCAATTCAGCTGGAAGTACAGCATCAAACACATATTTCTTCACATCTTCGTGAATTTGCTCTTGTGTTACATCCGGGTCATGTTGTGTAGATAAAACAACTGCATCCAATCTTGCCGGTTTTCCATTTTCATCATATTCTACAGTAACCTGTGACTTTCCATCCGGACGTAGGTATGTCAAAGTACCATTTTTACGAACTTCTGTCAACTTTCTTGTCAATTTATGTGCAAGTGAAATTGGATATGGCATTAACTCCTCTGTTTCATTTGATGCATAACCAAACATCATACCTTGGTCTCCGGCACCAATTGCTTCAAGCTCCTCTTCTGACATCTTATTTTCTTTTGCCTCTAAAGCCTTATCAACGCCCATAGCAATATCTGTCGATTGTTCATCAATGGCTGTGATAACACCACATGTATGTGCGTCGAAACCATATTTTCCTCTGTTATATCCAATTTCATCAACTGTATCTCTAACAATCTTTTGGATATCTACATAAGCACTTGTTGTAATTTCACCCATTACTAATACTAAACCCGTTGTAATTGCTGTTTCACAGGCAACACGGCTCATTGGGTCCTGTTCCAATAAAGCATCCAAAACTGCATCTGAAATCTGATCACAGATTTTATCCGGATGACCTTCTGTTACTGATTCTGAAGTAAATAATAATTTTTCCATTTGTTTCTTCCTTTCTTCGTTCTCGCATTATCATGTTCTATCGAGTTTGCTCGCAAACTCGCGCGGGGTTCTTTTGCGTAGCAATACCTTCCTTACACGCGCCCCTGCGCATCCACGCGGAGCGTTTTTTGTGTGATGTTTTTATTACACAAAAAACAGTCCGGTATAAGCGGACTGTTTTATATCACTCATAATCCAATCCTCTTATTGTTCGATTACTCGCTCAGGTTGGCACCTTCCGTTTACGGGGTTGCCGTGGCTTCACAGATCCTTTTATCTCCACCACTCTGAATAAGAGATTTTATTTTGTTCCGTTGATGATAATATCATTAATTCCTATATACGTCAAGGTATATTTTAAAACGCCATCATTTTCCACGATATGGTTGGTCCGCCGGATAGCCTCCCGCAATCTTCTGCATCGCTCTTTGCACTGCATCTCGGGAATTTTTCCAATCGTCATCCTTGTATCGATAGTCAAACTTTTTCTCTAACCAATCAATTTCTTCCAAAACGCGCTCCATATTCGCTTCCATTTGCGGAAATAAGATACCTCGCAATTCCTTCTGTTCTTTGTCGTTCAAATACAGAGGTGACGCATCCAAAATATCTGCCAAATGATGAAGGCATAAGCCTTTTCCCTCCTTCACCAGGCTCATAAATTCTCTATCATTCTTTCTATATAAGTAGAAAAAAGTGGCTATGTATCGTTCATAATTACGCTTAATATGATTACAAATATAGCAAGAGTCCTCCTTTGCATGGACCCAACGACTGACGTTGTTACTGTCACCTACACGCTCAGTGTCCTTACGAAGCTTGTCAATCATCCCAAGTTTTAAGGAATTGGAATAATTCTTCATTTCCTTTTTCATTTCTTTTATGAGTGCCTGCAACCTAGTATCCAATATAAGCGCATTTGCCAATGTTTCACCATACGTAAACATTTTCTGATAATGCTCCCTACAAAATCCCATTTGGTCTGTCTCTGCACGCACATGGTCCTGCATATAAGAGGCCTGCGGCCCCAATACGAAATCAAGTGCATTCTGCTCTACATTTCTTTCGATATAACAGAATGGACATTCATCATCTGCACGAAATGCATCCATTAAAGGAATAGTATATAACTGTTCTTTCATATGTATTTTCCTCCATTATGAACAACTAAGGGCAACCTGGTAGCGTTTTTTCATTTCATCAATACGACAAAAGCTCAGAAATTGAACATTTCTGAGCTTTTAAAAAGGCGCAGACCGGATTTGAACCGGTGGATACTGGTGTTGCAGACCATTGCCTTACCACTTGGCTACTGCGCCA
>JAXJXL010000119.1:0-3307 GCA_036307525.1 Faecalimonas sp. | reverse complement strand
CTCACTGATTTCTACAATGTAACCGCTAATCTCCCGGTTGCCATTTCCAAAAGGCGCAACTACTTCCATGCCCACCTTTAGCACCCCTTCTAAATCAGAAGGAATGTGGTACTCGAATACTTTATCCAGTTGTTCATGAACAATGTCTACGATAACCTTCGCGTACATGTGTAATGCTCCTTTTCTTCATCTTTACTCAAATCTAATTGTATTTTAGCGAATTAAGTTCTCTCTCTTACTTTCTTTCACAACTTCGGCAATTAAAACGCGCTCATCCATATCGTATTTCACGCCCTTAATTTCCTGATAATCCTCATGGCCTTTTCCAGCCAACACAATCACATCACCAACCTGTGCCTCATCGATTGCATAACGAATGGCTTCCTTTCGGTCAATGATTTCCACATATTTTCCGTTTGTTTTGCCGATACCTGTTTTGATATCATTGATAATGTCTTGAGGCTCTTCAAAACGTGGGTTGTCAGATGTGATAATCGTAAGGTCTGCCAGATTTCCTGACACCTCACCCATCTCAAAACGTCTTGCCTTTGCACGGTTTCCACCACAGCCGAAGAGACAAACCAGACGTTTCGGATTGTATTCCTTCAATGTTGTGAGAAGACTTTCGAGACTCATTGCATTGTGTGCATAGTCAATCATCAGCGTGAAGTCTTCTGACACCTTCACCATCTCAATGCGTCCTTTGACTTTTGCAGTTTTTAAAGCTTCTGTAATCTTTGTTACCGGCACATCAAAATGTCTGCATACAGCAATTGCGGTCAACGAGTTGTACACACTAAATGTACCCGGGATATCAATCTCCACCTCGAAATTCAGAAGTCCACTTGCCTTGTAAGCTACACCTAGATGTCCCGGACTTGACACCAATTTTACATCATTTGCACGCAAATCTGCTTTTTCTGAAAAACCAAACGTCTCTATTTTGCAGGTTGCTTCCTTAAATACATCTTCAAAATGTGCATCGTCTACATTTGCAATACCGATTTTGCATTGCTTGAATAATAACCCTTTGCAACGTTTATAATCGTCAAAGTCCTTGTGTTCGTTTGGACCAATGTGGTCTTCTCCAAGATTTGTAAAAATCCCAATTTCAAATGGAATTCCTGCAGTTCTGTGAAGCATGAGTCCTTGCGAAGAAACCTCCATAACCACCGCGTCGCATCCTGCATCTACCATCTTTCTGAAATACTGGTGAATCGTGAAAGATTCCGGTGTAGTGTTTTTCGCAGGAATGATTTCATCACCTATAATTGCCTCAATGGTTCCAATTAAACCAACCTTGTGGCCAACGCCCTCCAGAATGGATTTCACCATATAAGTTGTAGTTGTTTTCCCTTTGGTTCCCGTAATACCGATAACCTTTAATTCATCAGCCGGATAACCAAAATATGCCGCTGATGTAAGCGCCAATGCGTATCTTGTATCCTCTACCTTAATAACAGTCACATGTGCCGGAGCTTTCACTTCCTTCTCTACGATTACGACTATAGCACCTTTTTCTGCAACCTCCTGCACGAAGTCATGTCCATCACGCACAGCACCTGTAATGCAGACAAATACACTACCTTCCTTCACATTTCTCGAGTCATTTGTAAGCTCTGTAATCTCTATCTCATCACTGCCTTGCAGTACGTTGTAATCTAATCTTTCCAATAACTTTGTCAGTTTCATAATAGAAGCCTCCTATTTTTCCACATAGTTATTTATATGATAGCACAAATTCAAAAAATAAGCAAAAAAATGACTAGCAATTTTTCGCTAGTCATTTTTATGTAATGGGAGTTGCTGGTATAATGTAAACATTATACCACACCCTTCTGCAGCATCACATTTGCATACACTGCTGCTTCGCTTGTTGCAATAATGCAGTACACCTTCTTTGCTTCATCATAGAAGTCAAATCGGTCAATATTGCCTACTGCCTTATCTCCACGTTCATCATACTTTGTAACAATTTCTTTGTATGTATCCCAGATAGGTGTTGCAATCTTGCCTTTGTCACAGTCCATGAGTTCCATTAACTGTACCGGTTTATCTGTATAGGTATCCAATGGAAATACCTGCAAAATAGCATCCAATATTTCCGGCACTCCATGACCGTCCATACGGATAACAATCGCGTCTTTTCCCATTGATTCTGATGGGAAGTTTCCGTCTGCAATTACCAGACGGTCACTGTGTCCCATTTCACATAATACTTTTAATAATTCAGGAGATAAAATCTTTGGAATTCCTTTTAACATCTTATATCCCTCTCTTATTTGTAAAATGGTCCGTATGTAGCGCATGCTCTGTAATCAGCTGCTTCTTTGTCTGTTCCAAATGCATTCCATGCTGATGGTCTGAAGATTTTTTCTTCCGGTACATTGTGCATACATACAGGAATGCGAAGCATTGAACACATTGTAATTAGGTCAGCACCGATATGTCCGTAAGAAATTGCACCGTGGTTTGCACCCCAGTTGTTCATTACTTCGTATGCCGTTTTAAATGGGCTTCCTTCTTTGCCATCACATCTTGGAGCAAACCAAGTACATGGCCATGTGTAGTCTGTACGTTTCCAAATAACATCTGACACTTCATCCGGAAGTGCAACTGTCCAACCTTCTGCAATCTGGAGAACTGGTCCAAGACCTTTTACTAAATTTAATCTAATCATAGTAGCTGGCATTTCTGCTCTTGTTAAGAAACGAGAAGAGAATCCACCACCGCGGAAATATCCGTTATCAGCTGCGTTCCATGTAGTAGCTGCCATAACTGTATCTTGGTCTTCCTGTGTCATTTCATACCAAGGCTTCATAACTCCATTTCCGTTTTCATCTTTTACTTCACCACATGCATCGAGACAGCAAGCGCCTGAGTTAATTAAGTGAATCACACCATCTGCCTCTTTTGCTTTGCCCTCGATATCATATCCAGTTACACGTTTGATTGCATCTCCGCTCCAATATGTACGAACATCAGCAAACATTTGTGCTCTGTTAGTAAGAAGTTTCATAAAGAGCATACCCATACCATTGAGTACGTCATTTTCTGTTGCTAAAATATATGGTTCTCTTGCTCCATTCCAGTCAAAAGAAGTATTTAATACTGCTTCCGGGAAGTCTGCATTTGGATAAAAGTCTGTCCATTGTCTTTGTCCTTGGAAACCTGCTGCAATTGCATTGTGTCCAACTGCCTCTTCTTCGCAGCCTTCTGGTAAGTTTTTATTTCCATTCATTAAATCTTTAATGATAACTGCCATTTTTACAACGAACTCAAATTGCTCGTCTTTTACTTCATCGCT
>JAXJXL010000118.1:0-9669 GCA_036307525.1 Faecalimonas sp. | reverse complement strand
CTTCAACACACTCATAAACGCCTTCTGTGGAATCTCTACATTTCCAATCTGACGCATTCTTTTCTTACCTTCTTTTTGTTTTTCGAGAAGCTTACGTTTACGTGAAATATCACCGCCGTAACATTTTGCAAGCACGTCCTTGCGTACCGCTTTTACAGTCTCTCTGGCGATAATCTTACTTCCCACAGCTGCCTGAATCGGAATCTCAAACAAATGTCTTGGTATCTCATCTTTTAGTTTCTCGCACATCTTACGCCCACGCTCATATGCACTTCCTGAGAAGACGATAAACGACAATGCATCCACTTCTTCTTTGTTGATGAGGATATCTAATTTCACAAGCTCAGACTTCTCGTATCCTAACATTTCATAATCAAAAGAAGCATACCCGCGGGAACGTGACTTCAATGCATCAAAGAAGTCGTAAATAATCTCATTCAATGGCAAATGGTATCGAAGCACTGCTCTTGTTTCCTCAATGTATTCCATACCTTGATAAATTCCGCGTCGTTCCTGACACAAGTCCATAATTGCACCGATGAACTCAGAGGTGACCATAATCTCCGCCTTCACCATCGGTTCTTCCATATAATCAATCTCTGTCGGCTCCGGAAGGTTGGATGGATTGGTAAGCTCGATTACTTCACCATTTGTCTTATGCACTTTATATACTACTCCAGGTGCTGTTGTCACCAAATCTAAATTGTATTCTCGTTCCAGACGTTCTTGAATGATTTCCAAATGTAAGAGTCCTAAAAATCCGCAACGGAACCCAAAGCCAAGGGCAATGGATGTCTCCGGTTCAAAGTGAAGGGATGCATCATTGAGCTGTAATTTTTCCAATGCATCTCGCAAATCCTGATATTTTGCACCATCCGCCGGATACATACCACAGTAAACCATAGGGAGAACCTTCTTGTAACCCGGAAGTGGTTTCTCGCATGGTCTGTCTGCATCTGTAATCGTATCACCAACACGGGTGTCTTTAACGTTTTTAAGACTGGCTGTGATATAACCAACCATTCCTGCAGAAAGCTCATCACATGGAATGAACTGACCTGCACCAAAATATCCAACCTCTACTACTTCGGCAGTTGCTCCCGTAGCCATCATTTTCATATTGGTTCCTTTTCTCACTGAACCTTCCTTAATACGGCAGAATACAATAACCCCTTTATAGGAATCGTATACTGAGTCAAAAATGAGCGCCTGAAGAGGTGCATTCACATCTCCTGTTGGTGCCGGAATTTTCTCTACAATCTGTTCAAGAACATCTTCAATATTTAATCCCACCTTTGCAGAAATTAGCGGAGCATCCTGGGCTTCAATTCCGATAACATCCTCAATTTCATCAATGACTCTCTGTGGTTCTGCACTTGGCAAATCAATCTTATTGATAACCGGCATCACATCCAAATCATGGTCCAAAGCAAGATACACATTTGCCAGCGTCTGAGCCTCTACCCCTTGCGCCGCATCCACAACAAGAATTGCACCATCGCACGCAGCAAGGCTTCGGGACACTTCGTAGTTAAAATCCACATGTCCCGGAGTATCAATTAAGTTAAAAATGTACTCTTCCCCGTCATTTGCCTTGTATACAATACGCACTGCCTGGGCCTTAATGGTAATTCCACGCTCACGCTCCAGCTCCATATTGTCGAGCACCTGCGCCTGCATCTCCCGGCTTGTTAGAAGTCCTGTCTTTTCAATAATACGGTCCGCCAAGGTTGACTTTCCGTGGTCAATATGCGCAATGATACAAAAATTTCGTATTTTCTTCTGATCGATTCCTGCCATTCCAATTCTCCTCTATATTACATTCTCACCATAAGAGTTTGCTAACCTTTACATCTTTCGTGTCTCTTCGCATCTTCACATTCTACGTGATAGCACGTCACGCAGAATACTTCATGATAAACAATTCCACGCCAAGTATATCCGACAGCCGCCCTGTCTTAATCGCCTCATCTGTCTCCACACTATCTTCTATAATTGCTCTCAATTCTTTACCGGAAAAAGCTTTCGCTTGAGTTTGGTATTTGCCAACCACAAATGGATTAATACCGATTTTTTCTGCTATTTCTTTTCGGCTATAGCCTTGCTTGTCCATAGTTTTCACTTCCAGCAATTGCTTGAACTGCCTGGTTAATAAAAACAAAATCCGCATTGGCGGTTCCTTTAGTGCCAGCAAATCATAATAATGCTCCAACGCTTTCCGCTGCTTTTTATCTGCAACCGCATTTACCATATCAAAAATCTGATTGGTAATCTGCGTTGTACAAATCTCTTCCACATCTTCTGCAGTAATGCTATCCTTATCCAAGCAAAAACAAAACAGCTTTTCTAACTCCTTCTGAATGTTTTCCATATCCGTGCCAACCTTTGCAAGAAAGAATCGCACCGTACTTTCACTAATCATTTTTTGCTCTTGCTTCACATTACTTGCAACCCAGCGAACAAGGGTGTTTTCATCTTGACGCCCCAATTCTACTGCGCGCCCTTTTGCCTGTACTGCCTTATACAATTTTCCTCGCTTATCAACTTCCGTTTCCACGAAAATCATAGATGTGGTATCCGGCATTTCCTTAATATAATCCGCCAGCTCCGGAGACGCACTTTTAAACAGTCCTGTATCCTCCAAGACTATCAGACGTCGCTCTGCAAAGAAAGGCAATGTTTCCGCCAAATCAATAACTTCATTGATGTTAATCCCTTTGCCCTCATAGTACGCATAGTTCATGTTGTCATCCGGCGAAACCAATGCATTTCGGAGTTTGTCCTTATACTGTTTCTTTAAATAAGCTTCTTCACCATACAATAAATAAACGTTATTCAGTTGTCCGGTTTTCAAATCTTCATTCAGACTCTTCATGTGTGTCCGCCTTTCATGCATACTCCAATATATTTTAATATAAAAAGCGATCAATTGTCAATGTATTCCCATCTGTTTGGAGTGTAATTGCACCATTTTGAACAGTTTCGTAAATCTGACACCTAATGTCCTTTAATCGCTTAAGTGTCTCCTGATGCGGATGTCCATAAGAATTATTTGCACCCGAAGAAATAATAGCTATCTTCGGCCGTGCAACCCGCAGAAATGCTTCTGATGAAGAATGCTTCGAACCGTGATGAGCCACCTTAAGCACTGTGAAATTCTGTCCTTGCAGCTTTCTCATTAATACATTTTCTCCTTCTGCCTCCACATCACCGGTGCAAAGCAGGGAAAACTCTCCAAGTGCTACCGACAACACCATGGAACCCGCGTTTCCGTCTAGACGTCGTTCTGAAGATGCAGGCTGTATACACTCTAACCGTAACTCCCCTTCTGTAATGCATGTCCCTGCCTCTATCACCGCCACAGGAACGCCTGCTTCCTGTGCAGTTTGAGCCAACTCTACCAACACATCATCCCTCTCCCAGTTAGAAGGTAACACAAGCCTCCTGATTTTCACGCCCACATCCTGTCTTAAGAGCATTTCTTCAATTCCACTGTAATGATCCATATCTCCATGAGTCACAAACACATAGTCCAGTGCACCAACGCCCTGGGACTTTAAAAATGGTTCCATACGATATTTCCCAAGTTTCTCGACATCACTGCTTCCGCTATCAATCAGATATGTATTTCCGTTTGGCCCTCGTAGGAAAATGCTATCTCCCTGCCCCACATCCAGCATAGTAACGGTTAGATTTCCCGCAGGACGATATGCCATCAAAAACGTGACGAAACAAAGACTAACACATAGCACACCAAACAAAACCTTCCGTTGTTTTTGTATTCGACTTCGCCCTATCACAAGGATGCCTATCGCAAGAACCAAATAATATAGCATTATCTGCCAAATTTCAGGTTGCCCCATTACCATTCTCCAACACGGCAGCTTGCTCCCTGCCCTATTTAACATCTCAAAAACAGATAGAATGAACTTGCATACATATAGGCACACATTTCCCACCGGCCATATGACAAATCCGATAAGACTGCCTATTATACCTAATCCCAAAAGCACGCTTGTCAGTGGAATAATAATAAAATTTAATACCATAGAATAGGTTGGGATTTCATAATAAAACCAGAGCATAATAGGAAAAAGCATGCTATTAATCGCCACACTCGCCAACACTCCTGAAAAAAACTTTTTACGGCATCGAAAGTTCTTCTCCAACATAGGTAATACAAATAAAATCCCCAGAATTGCTCCATAGGATAATAAGAAACCTGCATCCATAAGATACAAAGGCTGCATTCCAACTGTCACCCCCGCCGCTACCATAAGTGCCGTTAACATATCATAAACGCGCCCGGACATATCTGCACCGATACGAAACAAAAGCATGATATACGCACGAATCACGGATACGGAAAAGCCTATCATCAGCGCATACATACTCAAGACCAAAATTGCAAGGACACCGGCAGGAATATATCCTAGTCCAGTCCTTCGAATGATTTTGTATATACCAAGCCCAATAAAAGAAATATGTAACCCCGAAATCGCTAGGATGTGTCCAATACCATTTTTTTGATAAAGCTCTTTCATTTCCGACTCCATGTCACCCTTTTCGCCTAGAAGCATTGCCGATAGTATTGCACCATTCTCTTCTCCTATTGCTTCATAAATCAAATTTTTCCAGTGAATTTTAAATCGGTACAGTTTTTCCATACACCAATTTTCTTTGCCGGAAATCTCAACCACCTTGTCACACCATACAATGCCGTAAATCTCTTGCTTTGCATAATATAATCTTTGGTCAAAATTGCCCGGATTTCTCGCTACATCAAAACATCTTGTAGTACCCTGCAAGGCTACAGTCTGTCCAATGGCTATCTCTATAAAATTGTCGTCATATACCATAATGTTGGAATCACTTACGGAATTGTTTTTTAGATATAATATTTGAAATTTAGATAAACTTGTTTTCTTGTATACCTGTCCGTGTATGAACACGGATTTTTCATTCTCATCATAAAAGATAGAGGAAGCGGGTATCTCTGACATGGATTCCCCGCCTATCACTATCAAAATTATCGTTTGAATCATCAAGAAACACAGGCACACAAAACATAATGGCCTTGTTTTTATCATATCACTTCACCTCAAGCAAAGTGGCATTCCACTCAAGTGGTCTGCTTAAGTCAATGGTCTTTTTATAAACCACATCGCTTGCTCCATCAATCAGAATCTGCACCTTTGTAACATTTCCATTTTCAATGACAGAATTCACAATGGAATAAATGGCAACTTCAGGATTTAAATCATAACTATCCGACACGAACTTAGAATCCAGGTTCACGTAACAAATTCCTTCCCTGACAGACACACCTAAAATCGTTGTACTCTTTGGCACTGTCGCCTGTGCATCAGAAGCACTTGTTCCTTTTATCAGTTGCTCCACCACTAATCTTTCTATGGTTGTATTCACATTATAGCGTACGTTCGCTTTCTTGTTACTGGTTAACGCCTTCCCATCCTTACTTGCAAAATAAAGTGTCAAATCCGTGGTTTGATAAGAATCGATGGATGAACCTGTACTTTGCACAAAATCTTCCGCCCGCATCAAGCCTACTGCATTGCCATCACCGTCTGTCAATGGTTCACCTTCTACATAAAATGTAACAAAATTTACATTTTCCACTTGCACTAAGGTCTGTACAAACGCAGCACGTACAAGCACCTCTGTACTCTTAGCAAGTTTCTTATAAGCAGAATTAAAATAAACGTCCAAATATCCCTTGTTTAATTTATACTCTTCCACTTTTACCTCTTTCGGCAAAACGGAATGAAACTTTAATTTTTCCAATGCCCCTTCTACTGTTGTCATTGGATATGTTTCCTGAATCAATGCATTTCCATCTGCATTTACATAATAAACATACATTTCCTCCGTACTTTTCTGCTCTGCACAAGCAGTAATCAGCACACATAACAAAATAGAAAGAAGCACTCCAATTTTCTTCTTCATATTTTTCCTCATTTCTCTATGCAATATAGGTTAGTGGAATTCTTACCGTAAAGGTTGTTCCAACTCCTTCTTCGCTGTGAACCTTCACTGCACCACGATGCATAATCACCGCATTACGTGCAATTGCAAGTCCAAGTCCGGTTCCACCTATTTCTCTTGAGTGGGACTTATCCACCCTATAAAAACGTTCAAAAATATGGTCTAACGATTCCTGTGGAATTCCCATACCGGAATCAGCAACTTTGACATAAAAATACTTGTGGTCTGCATTCAAAGATACTTGAACCCAGCCTTCTTCCTTGTTGTACTTGATTGCATTTTCAACCAAATTGGAAATTGCTAAAGTAAACTTCACTTCGTCAACTTCAGCCGTAACCGGACGAAAACTTTCAAATACCAGCTCCACATTTTGTTTCGCTGCAATTGGTCGTAAACGTTTTAAAATTCGTTCTACCAATTCATTAATATTCTCTGGTTTGACATTTAAATCTGCAGATGTCTTATCCATCTTTACAAGTGAGAGCAAATCATTGATAATCTTGTTTTCACGCTCAATTTCTTCCGTGATATCATCCATAAATTCTTTATAGAGTTCTACCGGTACATCCTCCTGCGCAAGCAAAGAATCAGCCAATACCTTCATCGATGTCAACGGAGTCTTCAGCTCATGAGACACATTGGATACAAATTCCTGTCTGGAATCATCCAGAATCTTCATACGACCTAACATTTTATTAAAAGCTTCCGAAATATCCTTCGTTTCCTGATATGTATCCACATGTAGGAAATCACTGTCATATCCTTCCGTAACGTCTTCAATCCCTCGTACAATCTTCTTTAAAGGTTTCATCATATGTCCGGAAACAAAAATACCCAAAAAGATGATAACTAGGACAATAATCCACAAAACCGTATTGGCTTTTCCTTTCAGCTCTGCCATGGTTTCATAAATAATATCCGTGGATACACTGGCTAAAATGACGCCCTCCACCTGTACTTTATCATCCACTGTTACCGTAATTGGTGTTGTAATATCCAGATACCTGGCTTCCGAATCATAAAAACTTGTTCCGCTTCCTGAAAAGCAGGTGATAACGTCAGGCGCAATCATGGTCTTACCCTCATCCGTTCCAAAGGTATCCTTCACAATACGGAAATTCTTATCCACAATGATAACACGTCCATTATAAATATTAGAAAATTGTGACAATTCCGCATCCACCACATCGGACACCGGCGATTTCATATAGGTACTCTTTGTAAGCTGATTAGACAAAATAATGCATTGCTCCTGTATCTCAGCCGTTCTCCAAGCGACTGCCCTATCCTCATAGGCTCCAACAATCACTTCTTTTACTAGAAAACAAGCGATGCTGCTTATGATAATAAGCAGCATAACGATTCTAAATTGTAAACTTTTCAATATTTTATTTAAAATAATAACCCACTCCCCACTTTGTATATACATATTTCGGATTGCTAGGAAGTTTTTCAATTTTCTCTCTCAAACGTCTGATATGTACATCTACCGTTCTCGCATCACCTGGGTAATCGCTTCCCCATATAAGCTCTAACAATTGTTCTCTACTGTAAACTTTATCCGGATTGGTTGCAAGTAATTCTAACACATCAAATTCCTTTGTTGTTAAATTCACTTCAACACCTTCGATAAAGACTCTTCTATTTTCACGATCAATCTTCATATCGTGTTTTTCCAAAACATTGCCCGGTTTCTCTTTTTCGTCTTTTTTACGTCCACGTCGCATAATTGCTTTGATTCTGGCTTTCACTTCCAAAATATTAAATGGTTTCGTAATATAATCATCTGCGCCATAATCCAAACCTAAGATTTTATCCATGTCATCGCCCTTGGCTGTCAACATAATAATCGGTACATCAGAAAATTCTCGAACCTGCTGGCACACTTCAAACCCATCCATCTTCGGCAGCATCACATCGAGTAAAATCAAATCATACTCTGTAGCCTTCGCCATCCCAAGGGCTTCCTCGCCATCATATGCACAGTCAACCTCCAACCCGTCCTGAAGCAGGCTGAATCGAATTCCTTTCACAATTAATTTTTCATCATCCACAACCAATACTCGTTTTCCCATGAATAATCTCCCTTTATTATACTTTGATTAAATCTTTGATTTTTTCAAATAATCCCTCTTTAATTCCTGAAATCAGCATAATCTCATCAATACTCTTAAATCCACCATTCTCATTTCGGTATTGGATAATGCTTTCCGCTCTAGAAGCCCCAACACCCGGCAGTGTCATCAGTTCTTCTTTCGTTGCTTTATTCAGATTTATCTTTCCATCATTTTCTGCTTCGCCTGCGACTACTTCTGCAAATGTAGGCACATACACTCTCGCCTCATCCACAAGGACCTCTGCCTGATTCACCTCTGATTTGGCAGCATCCTCACGAAATCCTCCTGCCATCTCCACAGCCTCATAGATTCTGCTGCCGGCCGGCAATTTGTACACACCTTCCTGCACAACAGCCCCACAAACATAAACATAAATATCTGCATTCGTTTCTTTAGAACTTTTCGCTTCTTCCTGTGTATCTATAGATTCCAAGTCAAATGTCTCATTTCCCTTTGCCTTGCATGCAGTCAAACTAAGCATCATTGCCAATATCAATAATACAATTCCATATCTTCGCATACTTTCCTCCGTAGTATCACTACAAAGAACCCCTCTACGCTTAGATAGTATTATTTTAGCGAATTTTGTTTTAAATTACAAGCAACATTTTATTTCCGTTGTTATTTCCATTGGAAAATTGTAATACCGATGACCGCCACTCCGAGACCAAGCAGTTTTCTCCACTCAAAGGGCTCTTTATCCATGCCGAAAAGTCCAAACAACTCTATGAGATAGGAAACTAAAAGCTGTGCCGTTACAATGAGAAGTGCTGATTTTGCAGGACCGAGCATTTCCACACTTTTTATAACTGTCCAGGTAATCCCTGCTCCTATTACACCTCCGAGAAGAACATATTTCGGTTCCACCTTTGCTAAAGTCGCAATGGAGTCTCTTCCTGTAATCAGCCATGCCCCTACACACACTAAAAATGCAGTCAACTGTACCCAGCCATTGGACACCCACATCCCTGTTGTCTTTGTTACCTGTGTGTTAAATACACCCTGTACACTCATCAGTGCACCGGATAATAATGCAATAATAAACCCAATCATTGTCATTCCTCCTTTTTCTTAATATGGGAAGTGTTTCCAATAAATTGGGTTGTTATACACTACTGCGTAATGTATGCTAGGCATCCAACGCTTTCTTTAATTTTTCAATCATTTCATCTATGTGTTTCTTTTCAATTACAAGCGGTGGAACTAATCGAAGGACATTTCCACTTGCTGAGATTGCGATTAAACCTTGCTCCATTGCATTTTTAATCACATCACCAACTGGTTTGTTCAAAACTAAGCCTTGCATCAAGCCCATGCCTCGACGTTCTAACACCAATTCAGTGGTCTTTACAAGGTCATTCAATTTTTCTTCCAAATATGCGCCCACTTCTTGCACATGCTCTATGATATGTTCCTCTTCAAAGATTTGAAGAACCATATCAACTGCAGTACAAACCAATGGATTTCCACCATAGGTGGTTCCATGGTCTCCCGGAACAAGTGAATACTCTGCAACTTGTTCTGTCATTGCAAATGCACCAACCGG
>JAXJXL010000117.1:0-1961 GCA_036307525.1 Faecalimonas sp. | reverse complement strand
GCTTGAAAGCGGATAGGGAGTATGATAAACTAACAATACATCGTATAGACGTGTTGGTAATGTTGAGTGGGTATTGTAGATGGGAGTTACGCACATGAACGGCAAATTTTTTGATTTAAAAAAAGAAAAACAGGATAGGATAAATTTACTTTAATGTTAGTGTATAATTTTAATTGGCAAAAATAAAGGGAAGAAGTAAAATACCTCTTCCCAATCATACAGTTTTTCTTTATGATGTTAACTGCGAAGAAAAATCGTAAAGGAGACTGTATGATGAATACTATTGTAGAGGAAAAGTTAATTTCGTTCAAGGAGTTGGAGCAAAAAATTTTTAAATATGTTTGTGAGTTGGGATGTGAGATTACCAGAATAATACTGGAATCCTATGATAATGAGTTGGCAACATCCAGAGACACTAAGCTGTACCGTGACAAAGGAGGTCGCAAAACCAGCATAAAAACAGTTTACGGAGATGTGGCCTACTGGCGCAGGGTATACCAGACCAGTCTTGAGGATGGTGAAAAGGCATATGTTTATCTTTTGGATCAAGCTATGCAGATGGATAAAATAGGGCTGATATCCACCAATCTAGCAGAAAAGATAGCCATGACGGTAACGGAGTCACCTTACCGGGTTACGGCAGATGTGATAAGCAGTACCTGTGGACAGAGCATCAGTGCAGGCGGTGTGTGGAATGTGATGCAGCGTCTGGGCGAGCGAATCAGTGAAGAGGAGGAACATGCGGTAAAACAGATGAATGCAGACCAGTCAGAAGGAACAAGAGAAATTCCGGTGCTTTTTGAAGAAATGGATGGTGTATGGCTTCATATGCAGGATAAGAACCACAAAAAAATGAAGAAGCAGGAAATGAAGGTATTTACCATGTATGAGGGCTGGGATGCAGAAAAAGAGACGCAGAACCGAAGTACCCTTGTGGAAAAGACAATGCTTGCAGGAATGGAAAAAAGCAGCGAATTCCATGAAAAGCGAGAGGCATGTATCAGAAAGAAATACAATGGCGATGAGATCGGACAGCGTGTACTTAATGGGGATGGAGGTGGCTGGATAAATGAGCCATATGATTCAGAAGTTATCTTCCAGCTTGACCGCTATCATGTATATAAAGAGATTACCCGGAAAATCGGCGACAAACAGGCGCAGGAAGAAATCCGCCGGCTGTTTGATGAGGAAAAACCGGAAGAAATGCTAGAGTATATCGAAATATATGCAACAAGTGTGGAAAGTCCGGATGAAAAAGATAAAAGAAGCAAAAATGCCCGGGAATTATATAAATATCTGAATAATAACAAGGAAGGGCTCCTGCCCTATGATAAACAGGGAAAGGAAATACCGGCGCCCCAGGAAGGCATCATATACAAGGGAATGGGAGTACAGGAAAGTCAGAATTGCACAGTAATTACCTTGCGTATGAAAAACCGGAGGATGCGTTGGTCAGTAAACGGAGCCAATAATCTTGCAAAAGCACTGTACCGCAAGGAAAACAAGGAATTAATCGAAACCATTGACCGCTACACAGATGGTTTGGTATTTACGATGCAGATGCAGGAAATCGTAGAGACTTTAAGTGCTGCCAAGACACCGAAAAAGGACGGAAAAGGGAATCCATATGTAGACGTAGTAAATGCCCACATGCCACTGCTTGAAGCAATGCAGACAGCATCAAGAAAAGCATTTAAGAGAGCTTTTTGTTAATAGAATTAAATAGAGCCCTATAGGGTTTATTTGGTGTACAGAAAAATAGGTCAATTATCATTGAGAAAAAACAAAGGGGAAGTTGCCAACGATTACTTGACACAAACTTCCACAAAATAAGGTTTGACATCTTTCTCAATTTGTGCTTAAATTACCCTATCGGTGGGCATTTTGCTCCATAAAAAAATAAGAAACAAAGGCAATGATAAGAACAAGTAGTACACAGTGGAACGAACAGAAAGTAACTG
>JAXJXL010000116.1:0-2532 GCA_036307525.1 Faecalimonas sp. | reverse complement strand
TCCTAAAACAACATTTGAAGAATTGTATTATTATATCAATAGCGTTATAGAAGAAAAAGGGTATAGAAATCTTGATTTTATGGGTAACTTGGGGCATTCTATTGTGAAACAGAAAAATGACAGAGTTTACATAGAGAAGGGAAACAAAATAGCCCTTGAAGATGTTTCATATTTCACGTTTGAGCCACATATAAGTGTTCCAAATTCAAAATATGGTTATAAAAGAGAAAATATTTATTATTTTGATAATGGGGCTATTAAGGAACTCTAAATTGACAGAAGTTCATTTGTATGAGATAGAGCTTTATATAAATTTGGTGGTGAGAATACGATGAGTTTTTTGTTTGTGGTGGTAAAGAATTGTGATTTAGAACAATATAAAAAAGATATGCAGGAGGCATTTCAAAAAGGCTTTGAAGAAGATTTTGGTAAGACAGAAGAAACTATTTTACCAGAAGAAGATATAAATAGGTCTTTGACCACAAAAGGGTCAGTTGCCTATAAAGCAGTCGTAGATGATGAGATTGTCGGTGGAGCAGTTGTCGTAATTGATGAAGAAACACAACATAATCATTTGGATTTTCTTTATGTAAAATATGGCACTCAAAGTAAAGGTATAGGGAAGAAAATGTGGGATGAAATTGAAAGATTGCATCCACAGACCAAAGTGTGGGAAACTTGTACACCGTATTTTGAAAAGAGAAATATTCATTTTTATGTGAATAAGTGTGGATTTCATATCGTGGAGTTTTGGAATGAAAAAAATCCAGACCCTAATATGCCATGGAATTTTGTGGGTGATGGAAATGAAGGAATGTTTCGCTTTGAGAAGAAGATGTAGAATTTGAAGTTTACGCAGCAGTCTTACGAGGAGAGAGAAAATGAAATTAAAGCAAATTGTTTTCCAAAAAGAAAATGTTAATAACGATATGTAACTTATGAAAAGGCGTTAAAACCTAAATTGGTTTTTGTAAATGATGAACTCAAGAACTTATTTGACGATATTAGTGAAGATTTGTTTTTGCAAATAGATAAATTACTTGAAGAATATCTTGATGATGAAGAACTCTGCAATGATGATGATGGGTTCTTTCCACAACCTAAATATATGACAGGGGAATGGTATCTTGGTACAATATATATGAATGAAGATTATTTAAGTGTTGGAACGCGCTTTGTTGGTACAGATACAGGTAAAAAAGATGATTATTTGGAATTGGAAGTGTGTTTCTACTATGATGAAGAAAAAGGAAATTGGTTATTTGATGGTATAAATAGTGCTGCATTATAATTTATGAAGGAAAAATTCAGGCTTCTGGTGAGTCTGAAAGTACTTAAAAATTTGAATTGTGCGCCCAGCCAAGGGCAATTAACCTAACAGGTGGAAACCCTGTCTGATTAAGGTTTAGCCAACCAACAGTAGCGAGTCTTGAGCTGTCATCAGTAATGGTGGGAGTTAAGCGTAGACAGCGAGCAAGTAGGGTTGCAATGCGATTGAGCCTCGAAATGTTATCTATCAGAGGGCTGACATGGTAATTCACATGGAAAGCAACATCATGCAGAGCGTAAATTGGCGAGTTCTGTGTGGCACTGCGGGGTCAAAGAGCCAATCATGCTTGACATTGTGGTTAATTAGTCAACTGGGGAGAGCCTATCATTTCTTGGAAACAAGTACGTTACATCAACTAGAAGATGGAGATGGGCGGACGAGTGGTAGGCAGTCGGATAGCTTCATAGTACCGAGGAAACTGGGTAATGCCAGTGGAGGAAAGGGAGCTACATAATAACGGTCTTTCTGAGGACACATTATCCGTACTCAGGGACGGGAGAAATAATGGGAACGAAATTGGAAAGAATAATGGAAATCTCGGCAACTACGCCGAAGCCAGAGTTCACATCTTTGTATCACTTGATAAATATTGAAATGCTGAAACAGTGTCATAAGGAATTAGATGGCAGTAAGGCAGTCGGTATTGATAAAGTGACAAAAGCAGAGTATGAGGAACATTTGGAGGAAAACTTAACAAATCTTGTAAGCAGACTAAAGAACAAAGCTTACAAACCCTTGCCATCGCTTAGGGTATTTATTCCAAAAGCAAATGGTAAGAAACGTCCCTTGGGAATTGCTTCCTATGAGGACAAGATTGTGCAACTGGCAGTGAAGAAAATATTGGAAGCTATTTATGAACCAAGATTTCTAAACTGTATGTATGGTTTCCGACCAAACAGAGGATGCCATGATGCCATAAAGGAAGTGCATACTCAACTAAGTAACGGACACATCAATCATGTGGTAGATGCTGATATAAAAGGTTTCTTCGACCATTTGAGCCACGAATGGATGATGGAGTTTCTAAAGCTTTACATTAAAGACCCAAATCTGCTTTGGTTAATCAACAAATACCTAAAAGCCGGAGTAATGACGGATGGAGTGTTTGAAGAAAGTGAAGAGGGTTCGGCACAAGGGAGCATTATCAGTCCGATACTGGCAAATATCTACATGCACAATGTATTGACGTTATGGTACAAGTT
>JAXJXL010000115.1:0-9721 GCA_036307525.1 Faecalimonas sp. | reverse complement strand
GTAAAAACATACGAACACTATCTTGCAACACACAAAGAACTCTTCAAAGGCCGTGATGACAAGTTTGTATGTCTTATGGACCTTGCGCTTATGGCAATGCGTAGATTGAAATTAGAAGGCAAGTTGGAAGACCAGGAAAAATCAGATGAAATCAATGCATGTAGTATTGTAGTTCCTGTTGTTGTTGATGGCGTAGAAGAAGAGTGGCTTGTAAACTTCAAGAATGAAACACATAACCACCCAACGGAAATCGAACCATTCGGTGGTGCAGCTACCTGTCTTGGCGGATGTATCCGTGACCCACTGTCAGGACGTACTTATGTATATCAGGCAATGCGTGTAACCGGTGCGGCTGACCCAACTGTATCTGTGAAAGATACATTAAAAGGAAAACTACCACAGAAGAAATTGGTTCGTGAGGCGGCTCACGGCTACAGCTCATACGGTAATCAAATCGGTCTTGCAACCGGTGCGGTTAAAGAGATTTACCATCCAAATTATGTGGCAAAACGTATGGAAATTGGTGCAGTATTAGGTGCGGCTCCAAGAAGAGCAGTTATTCGTGAAACTTCTGACCCGGGCGATATCATCATCTTGTTAGGTGGACGTACCGGACGTGACGGCTGTGGCGGTGCTACAGGTTCTTCAAAGGTTCACACAGAGGAATCTATCGAAACATGTGGTGCAGAGGTTCAAAAAGGTAACCCACCTACAGAACGTAAGATTCAACGTTTGTTCAGAAGAGAAGAAGTTAGTAAGTTAATTAAGAAATGTAATGACTTTGGTGCAGGTGGTGTATCCGTTGCTATCGGTGAATTGGCTAACGGACTTCAAATCAATTTAGATAAAGTACCGAAAAAATATGCAGGTCTTGACGGAACAGAAATTGCCATTTCTGAATCACAAGAGCGTATGGCTGTTGTAATTGACCCGAAAGACGTAGCAGAATTTATGGGTTACGCAAAAGAAGAAAACTTAGAAGCAGTTGAAGTTGCTGTTGTTACAGAAGAACCAAGATTGGTGTTGTCATGGAGAGGCAAAGAAATCGTAAATATTTCACGTGCATTCCTTGATACCAATGGTGCGCATCAGGAGACAGCAGTTGCTGTGGATATCCCGAATAAAGAAGACAGCATTTTAGTAAAAGAAGAAGTAGCAGCAGACGTAAAAGAAAAATGGTTAGAAACACTTTCTGACTTAAATGTTTGTTCTCAAAAAGGTCTTGTGGAAATGTTTGATGGTTCTATCGGTGCTGGCTCTGTATTCATGCCACACGGTGGTAAATACCAGATGACAGAAACACAGGCTATGGTAGCAAAACTTCCTGTGCTTACAGGTAAATGCGATACTGTTACGATGATGAGTTATGGTTTTGATCCATATTTGTCAAGTTGGAGTCCATACCACGGAGCTGTTTACGCAGTATTAGAATCTGTGGCAAAAATTGTTGCAAACGGTGGAGATTACAGCAAGATTCGTCTGACATTCCAGGAATACTTCAGACGTATGACAGAAGACCCATCAAGATGGAGTCAGCCATTTGCAGCACTTCTTGGTGCATATGATGTACAGCTCGGTCTTGGACTTCCTTCAATCGGTGGTAAAGACAGTATGTCAGGTACCTTCCAGGATATCGACGTACCACCTACATTGGTATCATTTGCAGTAGACGTTGCTACACAGAAAGACATTATTACACCAGAATTAAAAGCAGCCGGAAATAAATTAGTATGGATGCGCATCGAAAAAGATGAATTCGATTTACCGGTATATGCACAGGTAATGGATGCATACGGAAAATTCCGTGAAGATATCCAAAACGGAAATATCGTATCTGCTTATACCTTAGACAGACACGGAATTGCTGCAGCGGTAAGTAAGATGGCATTCGGTAATGGCATGGGTGTGAAGATTTGTAGCTGTGTGGATAAGAGCGATATATTTGCACCTGGATTTGGTGATATCATTGCCGAAGTTCCAGCAGATAAAGTAGATGCACTTACAATCGAGTACAAAGTAATCGGTGAAGTGACAGATGATGCAGCGATTTCTTACGGTGATATGACAATTTCATTGGCAGACGCAGTAGAAACATGGAAAGCACCATTGGAAAAAGTATTCGCATCTGTTGCAGGTGTGGATGCACCAACACCAGTTGAAGAAAAATTATACAACGCAGACAGCATTTATGTATGTAAGAATAAGATAGCAAAACCAACCGTATTCATTCCGGTATTCCCAGGAACAAACTGTGAATACGACAGCCGCAAAGCATTTGAACGTGCCGGAGCAAATGTAATTACAAAGGTATTCAAGAACCTTTCAGCAGATGATATCCGTGAATCAGTTGCAGAATTTGAAAAAGCAATTAACGAAGCACAGATTATCATGTTCCCAGGTGGATTCAGTGCTGGTGATGAACCAGACGGCTCTGCAAAATTCTTTGCAACTGCATTCCAGAACGCAAAGATTAAAGAAGCAGTTGAAAAATTACTCAATGAACGCGACGGTCTTGCACTTGGTATCTGTAACGGTTTCCAAGCACTTATCAAACTTGGCTTGGTTCCATACGGAAAAATCTGCGGACAGACAGCAGGTTCACCAACACTTACTTACAATACAATCGGCCGTCATATTTCAAAGATGGTTTACACAAAGGTTGTGACAAACAAATCTCCATGGTTACAAGGAGCACAGCTTGGCGGAGTGTATACGAACCCAGCTTCACATGGTGAAGGACGCTTCGTAGCACCGGAAGCAGTATTAGATGAGTTGTTTGCAAATGGACAGGTTGCAACACAATACTGTAACCTAGATGGTGTTATCACAATGGATGAAGAATGGAATCCAAACGGTTCCTTTAGAGCGATTGAAGGTATCACAAGTCCAGATGGACGTGTACTTGGTAAGATGGCTCACTCAGAACGTCGTGGTGATTCAGTAGCAATCAATATCTACGGAGAACAAGATTTGAAGATTTTCGAATCTGGTGTGGAATATTTTAAATAGGATGTTAAAAATACTGCCCGAAATTGTTTGGGCAGTATTTTTTGCCTCTAAATGATGATTTAATTGATAATAATGGGAAATAAATTAATTAAATTTTGAATTATGTAATTCTTTAGGGATATCACGACCACAGTACATGATTCGAAGGATTGTAACGATTTGGTTCTGATTATCACAGATATAAAATATTAAAAAATTATTGACTGGCATGACTCGTAACTCTTGGTCATGCCAAAGCTTGTCATGGTAGAGTTTAAAACGTTTTGGAAAATTCTCTAGAGAAAGAATTTTTTTCTCTAAGGTGCTTAGTAGTTTACTTGCATTCTCGGGAGATAGAAGAGTAAATGCTATATACTCATATATGTCTCGCAAATCTGTTTTAACTTGCTGGGAAATTTTTACTTGATATGTCATACTTCATAATCCTTGCGGATATCATCAAATACAACCTTTGCATTTTCGGTTCTACCTTCAAGCATATCCGTGTATCCTTTCTCTAGTTCTTTATTCAATTGTTCGGTTGTCATTGCTTGCATGTTAAGAGGATGATTATCAGGAAGCTTTAATTCAAACGGAATACCTTTTTGCAAAATAATTTGCTTGTAAAACATATTAATTGCATTAGATACGGAGATTCCAAGTGAAGATAAGATTTGTTCTGCTTCTTCTTTTACATCTGGCTCAATTCTTGCATACAAGTTAGCTGTTTTTGCCATTATATTTACTCCTTTCACAATAATGTTATATATAGTATACACAATTGTGCGTACAAACGCAATACATATTTTGAATAATATTACAAATGGTATGGTATTCTTGAAAGGACTATGATATAGTACATAAAGGTAATAAAGTTTCGGAGGTGGAAAAGATGAAAGATAGATATGTATATGTAGCAGTTTTAACGTATGAAGAAAATGGGATAACAATCGAATTCCCTGATTTACCGGGATGTTATCCATGCGCGGAGAAGGATGATATAGAGGGAGCATTGCAAAATGCAAAAGAAGCATTGGGACTTCATATTTGGGGGATGGAACAGGATGGTGAAGAAATTCCGTATCCAACAAACATTACAGAGCTTTCTTTGGAAAAAGGCCAGATTCCTGCTTTGATAGATGTGTTTATGCCACCGGTGAGAGAGCGAATCAATAGTAAGTTTGTAAAAAAAAGACTTAATGAAAGGGAAATGCAATCAGCACTTGAAGAAGCAGAAAGAATTGCAAAGGATCCATCTGTAAAAGGTTATACAGATATGGATGAGCTTTTTAATGATTTGAAAAAATAATATTGAATATCTTACGAGGCGTAGCAAATTTTGCTACGTCTCTTTTGCATATTTCCACAACTTGTACATATATTGTCTAAAGAGGTGAAGGACATGAAGTACAAGCAGATTATGAATATACTTCCAAGTGAAGTGAAACATGTGATTGACAGGGAAAACATAGACTTTGAACATTTGCAGGAAATTCGTTTACGGGCAGGATATCCCATTATCTTATTTTACAAAAATAAAGAGCAGATTCTGCCAATGAACGGGACAGAGAGAATTATACGGGAAACCCTTGATTATGTCAGTAATTATTCTTTATATGCGTACGAAAATGAACTACGACAGGGGTTTATCACGATAGAGGGTGGACATCGAATCGGTATGGCGGGACAGGTCATTATAGAAGATAAGAAGATAAAGAACTTAAAGCAGGTTTCATCACTGAATGTGCGAATATCCCATGAGATTTTAAACTGTGCGGACAAACTTTTTCCATACATAACACATAATAAGCAAATGTATCACACGTTGATTGTCTCGCCGCCAAGATGTGGGAAGACGACATTGTTGCGTGATTTAATACGGCAGATTTCAGATGGAAATAAGTGGGTAAAGGGATGTACGGTTGGTGTGGTGGATGAGCGTTCAGAGCTTGCGGGCTGTTATCGAGGAATCCCGCAGAATCAAATGGGAATGCGGACGGATGTACTTGATGGGTGCCCCAAAGCTGACGGCATGTTGATGCTGGTGCGCTCTATGTCACCGCAAGTGATTGCGGTAGATGAAATCGGTGCACCCGAGGATGTACAGGCAATCAAATACGCAATGCATTGTGGTTGCAAGATGATTGCGACCGTGCATGGAGAGACATTGGAGGAGATTCAAAGAAAACCACTATTTGAGCAGCTTGTAAATGAACGATGTTTTGACAGATATGTGGTGCTTCAAAATAAAACTCATGTTGGTGAAATCGCAGGAATCTATGATACATATGGAAAGCAGTTGTATCAGGATGAAGTGAAGGAACACAAGATATGCTGAAACTGATTGGAAGTATATTGATTTTGGTAGCCTGCACCGGCATTGGTTTTTCAAAAAGTAATGACATGCAAGCTCATCTAAACGAACTGGAAGAATTGAAAAAGATTTTTTACTTACTGAAGAGCGAACTCCAATACACAAGAGCACCCTTTGCGGAGGTGTTTGAGAAAATCGGTCAAAAGACGAGGGAGCCCTTTCAAACATGGCTGCTGGATTTATGCAACAGATTAAAAGAGAAGCGCGCCGGTATGTTCTGGGACATGTGGTGCAGCTCCATAGAAGATAACCTAAAGGGCAGTAGAATCAAAGAGGACGAGTTAAAGGAACTGAAGAATGTTGGGAAAAACCTAGAGTACATAGAGAGTCTGGATTTATACATAGAGCAGATGGAATATCGGATAAAAAATACGAGGGAAAGCTACCGAACAAAGCGGAAATTATGCCAAAGTCTGGGAATTATGGGAGGAATCTTTCTTGTGATTTTGTTGCTGTAAATAGGAGGAAAACATGGGTGTCAGTTTGATTTTTAAAATTGCTGCGGTGGGAATATTAGTGTCCATATTAAGTCAGGTATTAAAGCATAGTGGCAGGGAAGAGCAGGCCTTTCTTACAAGCTTCGCAGGGCTCCTTTTGGTCCTGTTCTGGATTCTGCCCTACATCATAGATTTGTTTGAGCAAATCCAAGTATTGTTTGAATTTTAGAGGGTAGTTCTATGAGCATGATTCAAGTTGGATTACTCGGTATCATTGGTATTATATTTGCAGTGCAGCTAAAGCAGGAGAAGTCAGAGGTCGCCATCTATCTGTGTATCGTGATTACCCTTATCATTTTTGTTGGCATGACGGACCATCTGGAGCAACTGGTGACAACCTTGCGTGAAATCGGAAATTTTGTTCAGATTGAAAATTCCTATATCCTAACATTAATTAAGATGCTTGGAATCACATATTTGGCAGAATTTTCCGCCGGACTATGTAAGGATGCAGGTTACAGTTCCATTGCAACCCAGATTGAAATGTTTGGCAAGCTAACAATATTAGTACTTAGCCTTCCGATTCTGCTTGCATTACTTCGAACGATACAGGAGTTTCTGGGATGAAGATAGTGAAAATGTTGATTGTTGTAATGTGCTTATTTTTCCCGATGCAGGTAAAGGCGGCAAATGTAGAAGCATCAAATGTAAAGGTGACAGACGTGGAAGAGGAGCTGAGCAGCAAATACGATTTTACGGAAATAGATAAGATGCTGGAGGAAATATTCCCAGAGGAAAAGTTAAACTTTAAAGATACCATTGTAGGACTGATTTCCGGAGAGTTAGAGTTCTCCTTTGACTTAATCAAGCAATTAATTGGTGACCAGCTAAGCTATGAAATTGACAGTAGTAAAACAGGCATTATACATATTTTGCTGTTAGTCATCATTGCAGCCATATTTGCAAATTTTTCAGGAGTTTTTAAAAGCACGCAGGTGGCGGAAATCAGTTTCTCCATGTTGTACATGCTTCTTATTACTATCTGCCTGAATAATTTCCGCATACTCATAGATGCGGCAGCGGCAAATGTGGAGCAGATTATGGAGTTTATGAAGCTGCTTGGACCGCTGTATTTCATGGCAGTTGCCATTGCCACAGGAAGTGCGACTTCGATTACCTTTTATCAGATAGTGTTGTTGCTTATCTTTCTGATTGAATTATTGATTCGGAATTTCTTGATTCCTATGACTCAGATTTATATGGTAATCCGAATTTTAGATGAATTTTCTCCGGAAATACAGCTTTCTAAGTTTGCAGAACTGATGGAGACCATCATTTCCTGGTCGCTGAAAACCTTAAGTGCAGGAATCATCGGTCTAAATGTGGTTCAAGGATTACTGACGCCCGCCATTGATTCCGTGAAGCGTAGTCTTGTGTTAAAAGGTGGTGAAGCACTTCCGATTGTGGGTGATGCCATTGGCGGTGCGGCAGAGGTGGTGCTAGGTACCGCAGTTCTGATTAAAAATGGAATCGGCGTGGCGGGTATGATTATCTGTCTAGTCATGTGTCTGGTTCCCATTATCCAGATTGCAATCACATCTCTTATGTATCAACTAATTGCTGCACTTATTCAGCCCGTGTCTGATAAACGAATGGTTAATTGCGTCAGCAGTGTGGCGGATGGTAGTAAAATTTTGCTTAAAATTGTATTTACAACGGGCGTTTTGTTTCTGATCACCATTGCCATGGTAGCCACAACAACAGGAGGTTAAGATGCTGGATTATATTTATGAATGGATGGAAAATATTGCATTTTACATGGTGATTGTTGTTTCTGCCATGCAGATGGTTTCGGGGGAAAGCTACAAGAAATACATTCGTTTTTTTGCGGGAATGATTTTAATTCTATTGCTGACGGGCCCGATTTTAAAAATATTTGGAATGAGCGAGTTTCAGGTTACAGAATATCAGAAGGAGTTAGAGGAAATCGAAAATGCCACAAAATATATGGAACAAATTATTGGGGAATAAGAAGAATCAATGGCTGATTTTATTGCTGGTAGGAATTTTGCTGGTGGTGATTGCGATTCCTACAAAGTCAGACACGGAAAAAGATACCGGCTTTCGGATGACAGAGAACGAGGATGCAAATGCAACAGAAATGGAGAAACGCTTGGAGAGCATCCTGAGTCAGATGCAAGGGATTGGAGAAGTACACGTAATGATTACATACAGGCAGGAAAATCAAGTAGAGGGGGTTGTGGTTGTAGCAGAGGGAGGAGAACAAGGCGTAATTGTGCAAAAGATAACCGAGGTCGTTCGGGCATTATTTGACGTGGACTCGCATAAAATTAAGGTGATAGATAGTAAATAGAATCTATAGGAGGAGATACTGTGAAAAAAATATTTAAGAAAAATCAGATTATGATTACTGCATTGGCTGTAATGATTGCAGTGGCAGGCTATCTTAATTACTCAGGCAGATTTTTTGGAGATGATACGAAAGAGGCGGATAATGAACTGGCAGAGCAGGAGCTGTTAGATATTAGTCTGGGAGAGACGGCAGAAATTGAGTCGCTAGATGAAGATATTGATGAGACACCGGGCGCGGCTGTTCTGACAAATGGAAATAATATTGTCGCAGAGGCAAAAGTTGTGAGAGAACAAATGAGAGCAGAGAATAAAGAGACACTTTTGGGTATAATAAATAATGCGAACCTAAGTGAGAAGCAAAAAGAAGAAGCGGTTGCAAAGATGATTGAGTTGACCGAGATAGCAGAACTGGAAGCTGCAGTAGAGACAATGCTACTTTCAAAAGGCTTTTCGGAGGTTGTAGTAACTTTGACTGATGGTGGTGCAGACGTTGTTGTAAATGCCACAGAATTATCAGATGCAAAACGTGCGCAAATTGAAGATATTGTTACAAGAAAGACGGGGATTAAGCCGGAAAATGTTGTAATTTCTTCTATGCAAAAATAGGAAATTGTGGTACACTATCAGACAGGGTTGCGTCTAAATAATATGGCAATAGCAGGATTGTAGGCGCGCAATATGGATGATAAAAAACAGGAGATTAACTAGATATGTCACAAATTACAAATGAAATAAAGAAAAGAAGAACATTTGCGATTATATCCCATCCCGATGCGGGTAAAACTACATTAACAGAAAAGTTTTTGCTTTATGGAGGTGCCATTAATCAGGCAGGTTCCGTAAAGGGAAAAGCGACTGCAAAGCATGCAGTCTCTGACTGGATGGAGATTGAAAAGGAAAGAGGTATTTCTGTTACATCTTCCGTTCTTCAATTTAATTATGATGGCTATTGTATCAACATTCTTGACACACCTGGACATCAGGACTTCTCGGAGGATACATACCGAACGCTTATGGCAGCGGATTCGGCGGTAATGGTTATTGATGCCTCGAAAGGTGTGGAAGCCCAGACGAGAAAATTGTTCAAAGTATGTGTGATGCGTCACATTCCGATTTTTACATTTATTAATAAGATGGACCGTGAAGCCCGTGATACATTCGAGTTGTTAGATGATATTGAAAAAGAATTAGGAATTGCGACCTGTCCAATTAACTGGCCAATCGGCTGTGGAAAAGAATTCCGAGGCGTTTTTGACCGTGAACACCAGGAAATCGAGCTTTTCTCAGATACTCAAAAGGGTACAAAGATGGGAGAAGTAAGAAAGATTGCATTAGATCATCCGGATGTGGATACATTAATCAGTGAAGCGCAAAAAGAGCAGCTCTTAGAAGAGATTGAGTTGTTAGATGGGGCAAGTGCAGAGTTTGATTTGGATTTGGTAAGCAAGGGAGAGTTGTCACCGGTATTTTTCGGTTCCGCCCTTACAAATTTCGGTGTAGAGACATTTTTACAGCATTTCTTAAATATGACTTCATCACCGCTTCCAAG
>JAXJXL010000114.1:0-2928 GCA_036307525.1 Faecalimonas sp. | reverse complement strand
TCACGTCAAATCCTCTGTCATAGAGAAATTCTTCAATCTCATCAGGGCACAAACTATCTACCACATTCAACAGTTCAACCCTTACATCAGTGTGGTTCAATACTACAATCTTCATAATCAAAAATCTTAATCGTTAATAATCAGTTCATCTTTATACACAGACAACTCTTTTCCGTTTGTCAAGCGAACCAATAACTCCAAACCATAGTCGTCTATAACTTCACCTTCTGAATATCCTTTGTAAGGGTGGAGAAGAGTACAGGTACTACCAATCAGTGTAGTTTCATTGTCATAACCATACATAGCACTAAAATTTTAAGTTTTACTTTTCCCTCATTTATCATCTGACTGACCTGAAGGATGAATTCTGTTGCTTGAAATGGAGCAATGATACTTGTGCAAGGTTTTATAAGAAATACTACCGACTACTGGCGTGTGGAGATTTCGAAATAAATCGAAGACATGACCTTGAAATTAGAAAATCATTGGTTCTACATTTGCAACTGAACTCACCAATCAGGTCGTTGATATAATCTCATAGAAATGACAAACCTCGTATAACAAGATTGGCATTACATTTGTTCAAACAAATACAAGTTAAAGAAAACAAAAAGGGACTTATAACTGTTATATAAGTGAATATGCATATTAACAGGCTAAGATTTTCTATTAAAGTTCTTTTGTGAAACAGCCTTAATCGGAAAAGAAGCACGAGAATTGGAGGGTTTGAACATTTTACTTCAGTCCCTCCAATTTTGGATTATATAATAAAAAAATAGAAGGTTAGTCATTCCGATATTGAGCTAACCTCCTATATACCATTGCAAAAATGCAATATAATTATAGATTTATATACTTATATAATTATATAATCATTATTTAACTTTCTCCATAAATTCCTTGGCAGGCTTGAATGCCGGAATGTTGTGAGCAGGGATAATGATTGTTGTATTCTTAGAAATGTTTCGTGCAGTCTTTTCCGCTCTGTGCTTAATGATAAAGCTACCGAATCCACGAAGGAACACTTCATTTCCATTGATCATTGAGGTTTTAATGGTATCCATCATACCTTCTACAACAGTTAATACAACCTGCTTCTCCAAACCTGTCTTTGCAGCGATTTCGCTGACAATTTCTGCTTTTGTCATAGTTCTCTATCTGATTATTTATAAAATTCAAAAAAGGATTGCAAAGGTAATGCTTTTAAAAGAAAGAAACTCTTAATGCCTTGGCTAAATCAGCTAAAATGAGGAAAAAATCAGGTTAACTCAATGTTCAGTGAAGGATTATCACTACCTTTGAGGACAATTTAGACAAGATACCATTTATGAGTGAAAAGGGAAAGACATATCGCTTCACAGTCAAGCTACGAAAGAAGCCACTTCAAGGAGGCCGTTTCTCGTTGATACTTGACTACTACAACGGTAATGTTGAATACCTATCAAACGAGCAGCGTGGTGAAAGAGTGAGAGAGCATCTTGGTCTTTATTTAATTCCAGAAAATTCCCCTGAAGACAAATTGGCTAATGAGAGAACTATGGAGTTAGCAAGGGAGATTTTGGAAAAGAAAAAGGCAGAGCTTGATGCCTTGAAGAAAGATGGTCTACAGCCAATTGTAAAGAAATCAAAGGACGAACCTATTGAATTGCCTAGTTCGCTGGCCAAATCTTCAAATACCGTTTCTGAACTTTTGATGGTGAACGCTTCAAAATGCGTAATCAACAACATCAATACAATTTCAATTCACATAGGACATAGGAAGATAAAGGATAATCGTCTATCGCTTTTCCTTGACTGCAACTTCGGATCCAATATCATCTATCTAGGAAATGATAAATTCGAAGGTCGCAAGAGAAAATTCCTTGGGTTATACCTTACAGATGATGATACTCCAGAAGCTCGTATTGCTAATAGTCAAAACAGACTTCAGGCAGAGTCTATACTTGAAAAAGTAACCGAATATCTTAATGAACTGAAAAGAATTCATATACTATCTGAAAATACAAAATCTGTAGAATCACCATCTACCACACCGTTAATGTCAGATGATACGTCCAAAACAGAATCTGATGATCCGACTATCTTGACCGACTTGAAACTTACAAAAACGGAGGAAGAAAGCTACCATAATGCTTTGGACAAATTAGACCAGATGCTTTCAGAAATTTGATTGCTTGACAAAAGAAAAATGAACAGAATCTGGTTTAATTTCTCTTCTTTTGAGAAGCAAAAAGAGTATATTTGGCACTTCTCAGAAACTCGTATTAAAAGGTAGACGGATATAAAGAAACACATAACATCTGCAAATGAGAGGAACAAAGTCCATTTTAGAAGAGTGTAAAGCCACTGCTATAACAGACCTCTTAGATTTGACGATGAAGGCAGTTTAGTTTACTTCTATTCTATATATACATTGGACTAAACTAAACCACTAAATTTAATAGCTATCGCAGGTGCAATTTCTGCTCAAATTAAAGGCCATTTTACCATGCAACGAAATGCAAATATGCTAAAAAATCTAAAAAAAGTGCATTTTTGCAGATTGTATTAGTTTCTTTGCAGAAATGCAGTCCCCAGTTTGTCCCCCCGAACGAACTTATGTCCTTCGGTAAAACCCTGCAATATATTATATATCAAGCACTTACAAAAACATAAATAGGCGTTAAAAAAATATTTTGCATCGGGAAGTAGTAATTAGCTAATATATTGATATTCAATACATTAGTAGATTTGATACAGATCAATAATTTTAAGTATAATTCATCAGCAGTAATTGTTTTTCCTTTTACAGAAGCAATTATTTCTTCACCTTTAGATGTAGTAGGAACTTTTTTGATGCATAATACAAAAACTAAAACTGCAACTAATAAGATAATGATACATACACTAACAACAAATGGTGTATTGTTCATTAAACTACAAGATTTT
>JAXJXL010000113.1:0-14624 GCA_036307525.1 Faecalimonas sp. | reverse complement strand
CCTAGAGTAAGATATGGTATCCAAAATCCTTCCCACAGTAGCAGTGGAAACATTGGTTTGCCTTGCAGTTTCCTTGATGCTTTGAGAACTGTGCAGGCAGGAAGCAATAAAAGTAGTTAGTCTAGAAGTTCTCTGAAAGTACCTAGGAAGGAAACTATAGGTTTCATAAAACCGCTTTCCACACTTACAAACATACCGTCTTTTGTGTAAAACAAGATAGCAATGTTTCAACTGGAAAGGTAAGTCCTTAATGGTTTGATACCGATAATCATGGACTCGTTTTGTTTTGGCACCGCAGCATGGACAAGTTTGTTCGTGAGGTTTTGTATCCAGGTAAATTTTCAAAAAAGTATCCGCATGCTGAATTTTTTTGATAATTACATCTTCAATATTTAAGAGTTTGTTGGTATAATGACTATGCATTTGATGTACCTCCTAGTGTTTTGGTTGTGGTGACTGGCACTGGGAGGTTTTTCTTTTTATTATAAACGAAAAAATGTCAGGATAGATGATTATTTAAAATCATCCACCCCAACATTTATTTTAGAGCCCTTTTTTTCTTGCAACTACGCCTTAAGTATCGTATTCTATAGAGTAGGGACATAAACAAGAAGTACAGATGTTTAAGGAGAAATTATGGAGTATATCATACCGCATTATTTCGAAAAGTTTAGATGCGTTGCTGCAGAGTGTGAAGATACCTGCTGTGCCGGATGGGCAATCATGATAGACGAGGAATCTTTAGAAAAATATAAAAATATGGAAGGCGCATTAGGGAATCGTGTTCGTAATTCGATTGATTGGGAAAATGGGTCCTTTTGTCAGTATGAAAAGCGTTGCGCGTTTTTAAATGAAGATAATCTCTGCGACCTACATATAGAGGCAGGCGAGCATATGCTTTGTAAAACCTGCAGAGATTACCCAAGACACATGGAAGAGTATGAGGGATTAAGAGAGGGCTCTTTGTCATTGTCTTGTATTGAGGCGGCCAAGATTATTTTGGGGTGTAAGGAACCGGTTCAGTTTCTTCGCTTTGAAGATGAGGTAGAAGATGAAGAGTATGAAGATTTCGATTTTCTTCTTTTTACAAAGCTAATGGATGCAAGGGATAAAATAATTGACTTGCTTCAGAACAGAGAAATCGATATCATGGTACGTATAGGGTTGTGTCTGGAATTTGCCCAAAAAATGCAGGAAGCATTGGAATCAGATGAATTGTTTAAGGTGGATGAGATGCTCGAGCAGTTTGGAAACATGGATGCCATGCTTGCTTTTCAGAAAAAAATCGATGAAAACAAGATGGGTGAAAACGAGTATTGTCAAACAGTGCGAAAGATGTTCCGTATATTTGGACAGCTGGAGGTCTTAAAAGATGACTGGCCGGATTATGTGAAAAGAGCAGAGAAGCATCTTTTCAGTGAAGGACAATCAGGATTTAAGAATAATCACAATGGATTCCACAAAGCATATGGTCTGAAAAGTGCGCATAATGAAGAATGGTCCATCTGGTTGGAGCAGTTGATGGTATACTTTGTGTTCACATACTTTTGTGGAGCAGTTTATGATGAACAGATTCTTGGGAAGATGCAGATAGCAGTTGTTACCACATTTTTAATTCAGGAGCTTACAATTGCCAAATGGATAGAAAATGACGAAAGCATGGATTTTAATCAGTTTGTAGATATTGCGCATCGAGTTTCCAGAGAGTTGGAGCATTCCGATGTGAATCTTGTGCGTTTTGAAAAAATATGCAAAAAAACATCAATTTTCCAATCACAACAACTACTTCGTGTGGTATTGTATTAAGGGAGAGGAGATTAAAGAAATGAAACATATTATTGAAAGTTCGCTGGATTTAATTGGGAATACGCCGATTTTAAATGCCAGCCGATATGCTGCGAATGCAGAGATAACAGACGCTATGCTTTTAGCAAAGCTCGAATATTTAAATCCGACGGGTTCCGTGAAGGACCGTGCAGCACTTATGATGATACTGGATGCGGAGGAAAAGGGCATCTTAAAACCAGGGGCAACCATTATTGAGCCAACTAGTGGAAATACAGGAATTGGACTTGCATCGGTAGCGACTATCAAAGGTTACAAAGCAATTCTAACCCTGCCGGAAACTATGAGTGTGGAGCGCAGAAATTTACTAAAAGGTTATGGCGCGCAGCTCGTGTTGACGGAAGGAAGCAAGGGAATGAAGGGTGCCATCGAGAAGGCAGAGGAGCTGCAAAAGACCATTCCAAATGCAGTGATTTTGGGGCAGTTTGTGAATGAAGCCAATCCGAAGGCGCACGAGAAAACAACAGGTCCGGAAATCTGGGAGCAGACAGAAGGTGAGGTTGATATTTTCATCTCTGCAGTAGGAACCGGGGGAACCTTAAGCGGAACTGCAGAGTATTTAAAAGAAAAGAATGAAAATGTGCAAGTGATTGCGGTGGAGCCGGCAGGCAGCCCGGTCCTAACTGAGGGAAAAGCAGGCGCACATAAGATACAGGGAATTGGTGCAGGATTTATTCCGGACACTTTAGATACAACCATTTATGATGAAATTGTAACAATTACGGATGAAGACGCATATAAGGAAGCAAAGAGATTTGGAATCTGCGAAGGAATTTTGGTTGGAATATCTTCCGGTGCAGCATTAAAGGCTGCAAGTGTGATTGCAAAGAGGCCTGAGAATGCAGGAAAGAAGATTGTGGTCATTCTTCCGGATTCAGGGGACAGATATTTGTCCACAGAACTGTTTGCAGATTAGCGTGAATAATTGGAGGCATGGATTATGAAAGACAAAACAAAAGATACTATTTTAGATGTGGCGAAGCAATTGACGTCGAATTATGAAAAGCAGGAGGTGGCAAGCGCTGCTATGAAGACGAAACTTCCGGATGTGGAGGTTGTATACAGCATGATTGATGACTTGCGTAAACTCACATTCCCGGGACACTTCGGAACAGAGAAGTATTTGTCAAAGGAAGCATTTGCAGAAGGTGTATTACTTTCTTTATATGAAAAAATGAAATCCCAGATGAAGGTGATTTTATCAGATAAGCAAAAAGCAGAGGAGCTTACCACACGTTTCATGGAAGCCATTCCGAGAGTGCAGGAGCTTTTAGCAAAGGATGTGGAAGCACAGCTTGCAGGGGACCCGGCAGCAAACAGCACAAGCGAAGTGATACTGGCGTATCCAGGCTTGTTTACCATATTTGTGTATCGCTATGCCCATGTTTTGTATGAATTAGAAGTGCCTATGTTGCCGCGTATTATGAGTGAGTATGCACATGGGAAAACGGGAATCGATATCAACCCAGGTGCTACCATTGGGGAATATTTCTTTATCGACCACGGTACCGGTGTTGTAATCGGTGAGACAGCCATTATTGGAAATGGTGTGAAGATTTATCAGGGTGTTACAATCGGTGCACTTTCCACGAGAAAGGGGCAGGCATTATCCGGTGTAAAACGTCACCCAACGATTGAAGATAATGTAATCATTTATGCAAATGCAACTATTTTAGGTGGTAACACGGTTGTAGGTGAAGGTGCAACTGTCGCAGGTAATACCTTTGTGACAGAGTCTGTTCCGGCAGGGGCGAAGGTAAGCGCCATGCATCCGGAATTAAATGTAAGAACATGTGAGAATTGTACGAGAAAATAATGGGGACGAAAGAACGATGAAATGGAATAAATTCAGACTTACAACGACAACAGAAAGTGAAGATTTGGTTAGCAGTATGCTGATGGACCTTGGGATTCAAGGAATTGAGATAGAAGATAAGATTCCGCTCACGCAGTCAGACAAGGAGCAGATGTTTGTTGACATCTTACCGGAGATTGCGGCGGATGATGGAGTAGCATATATAAGCTTTTATTTGGAAGAAGAGGAGGATAAAGAGGCCATTCTTGCAAACGTAAGACAAGAATTAGAAGAAATGCGCGCCTATGCAAATGTTGGGACTTGTACCATTGAGGAATCGCAAACAGAGGATGTAGACTGGGTGAATAACTGGAAACAATATTTTCATCAGTTCTACGTGGATGACATATTGATTATTCCGTCATGGGAAGAAGTGAAGCCGGAGGATGAGGATAAGATGATTATCCACATTGACCCGGGTACTGCATTTGGAACAGGTATGCACGAGACAACCCAGCTTTGTATCCGCCAGATTCGCAAGTTTGTAAAAGAAGACACGACCATCTTAGATGTAGGATGTGGAAGCGGTATCCTTGGTATGCTTGCATTGAAATTCGGTGCAAAATATTCGGTGGGAACTGACTTAGACCCATGTGCAATCGATGCCACCTATGAAAACATGGAAGTAAACGGCATCACAAGAGACCAATATGAGGTTATGATTGGCAATATTATCAGTGACAAAGAGGTCCAAGATAAAGTTGGTTATGAGAAATATGATATTGTTGTGGCAAATATTTTGGCAGATGTTTTGGTTCCGTTAACACCTGTAATTGTAAATCAACTAAAATCAGGCGGAATATATATAACCAGTGGAATTATCGATGATAAGGAAGAAACGGTTGTAAACTGCGTGAAAGAAGCAGGATTAGAGGTGCTTGAAGTAACCTATCAGGGTGAATGGGTTTCCGTTACAGCAAGAAAGAATTAGGAGAAAACGATGCATCATTTTTTTGTAACACCGGAACAAGTAAAAGAAGAAGAGATTTGGATAGAAGGCTCAGACGTCAACCACATCAAAAATGTACTTCGCATGAAAGTCGGAGAAGAACTGCATATCAGCGATGGAAATAATAAGAAATACTTATGTGAGATTGCAACGATTTCCTCAGAGGAGATTCAAGTCTCCATCAAGGAGGAATTGTGCTCAGATACAGAACTGCCGTCAAAAATCTATCTATTTCAAGGGCTTCCGAAAAGTGACAAGATGGAGCTGATTGTACAAAAAACAGTGGAATTAGGTGTGTATGAGATTATTCCGGTTGCGACAAAGCGGGCTGTGGTGAAGCTGGATGATAAGAAGGCGGCAAAGAAGGTAGAGCGCTGGAATAGCATTTCCGAGGGCGGAGCAAAACAGTCAGGAAGAAACGTGGTTCCAAGGGTGCAGCAAGTTATGTCTTATAAAGAAGCCATACAGTACGCGAAGGAGCTGGATGTGGTTCTAATCCCATATGAGCTTGCAGAAGGGATGGATGAAACTAGGCAGATCATCGAAGCTATTCAGCCGGGACAGTCTGTTGGAATCTTTATTGGACCGGAGGGCGGTTTTGAGACGGAAGAGGTGGAATATGCCATTTCGCAAGGAGCCAAAGCCATTACTCTTGGAAAACGTATTTTGCGGACAGAGACAGCAGGACTTACTACACTGTCGATTTTAATGTATCATTTGGAATGCGAATCTCATAAATTATAAGTAAGAAGAAAAATAGGAGAGTAGTATGGAAGTATATTTGGATAATTCGGCGACAACGAAATGCTACGAGTGTGTTCGTGATTTGGTTGGTAAGATTATGTGCGATGATTATGGAAATCCCTCGTCTATGCATAAAAAGGGCGTAGATGCTGAGAAATATGTGCGCGAGTCCAAAGAAGCTTTGGCAAAACTTTTGAAGGTTCAGGAAAAAGAATTGGTGTTTACTTCCGGCGGTACGGAAAGTGATAATCTGGCATTGATTGGCTGCGCGAGGGCGAATAGACGTGCCGGCAATCATTTGATTACTTCTTCCATTGAGCATCCGGCTATTTTAAATACGATGCGTTATTTGGAGCAGGAGGAAGGCTTTCGCGTAACTTATCTTCCGGTTGATAGAGATGGGCGGATTAAATTGCAGGCATTAAAAGAAGCCTTGTGCAGAGATACTATCTTAGTGTCTATTATGTACGTCAACAACGAAGTAGGATCTGTTCAACCAATCGAAGAGGCTGTACAGATTGTAAAGAACTATAATAGAAATATTTTATTCCACGTGGACGCCGTACAGGGCTTTGGTAAATATCGCATTTTCCCAAAACGTATTGGTGTAGATTTGATGTCAATCAGTGGCCATAAGATTCACGGACCAAAGGGCACCGGTGTATTATATGTCAATGAAAAAGTAAAGATTAAACCAATTGTTTTCGGTGGAGAGCAACAGAAAAATATGCGCTCAGGTACGGAAAATGTGCCGGGAATCGCAGGTCTTGGTCTTGCAGCGAAGGAAATATATAAAGATTTTGATGCGAAGATTGAGAAAATGCGAGACTTGAAAAACTATTTCATTGAGGGGATTAATCAGATTCCGCACATCGCCATTCATGGCCGTATCGATGAAACAAGTGCACCGCACATTGTGAGTGTAGGTTTTGCAGGGATTCGAAGTGAAGTGCTGCTTCACACCTTGGAGGATAAGGGAATCTATGTATCCAGTGGTTCCGCGTGTGCATCCAATCATCCGGCAATTAGTGGTGTTTTAAGAGGAATTGGCGCAGGACAGCAGTATCTGGATGCAACAATTCGTTTTAGTTTTTCTGAATTTACCACGAAAGAAGAAATTGACTATACACTGAAAACGTTATATAATTGTGTACCGATGCTGAGGAAATACACAAGACATTAGGAGGAATTTTTACCAATGATGTTTCAGGCTTTTTTGATAAAATATGGTGAAATCGGATTAAAAGGGAAGAATCGTTATATGTTCGAGGATGCCCTGATAAATCAAATTCGATTTGCCTTAAAAGATGTAGAAGGAACCTTCCATGTGCACAAGTCACAGGCGAGAATTTTCGTGGAGTGCGATGGATGTTATGACTATGACGAGACAGTAGATGCACTCAAAAGAGTGTTTGGTATTGTTGGAATCTGTCCGGTTATTTATGCAGAAGACACCGGATTTGAAGATTTGAAGCAAGTGGTTGTCGATTATATGGATAAAATGTATTCGGATAAGAATACAACATTTAAGGTAGAGGCCAGAAGAGGAAAGAAAAGCTATCCGAAGACCTCGATGGAAATCAATTGTGATTTGGGAGAAGCGATTTTAGAGGCCTTCCCTGAGATTCGTGTAGATGTGCATAAGCCGGCAATCATGTTGAACATTGAAGTGCGGGATTTGATTTACATCTACTCGGAAATTATTCCGGGACCAGGCGGAATGCCGGTGGGAACCAATGGCAAGGCAATGCTTCTTTTATCAGGTGGAATTGACAGTCCGGTAGCAGGATATATGATTGCAAAACGTGGGGTACAACTAGAGGCGACATATTTCCATGCACCACCGTATACAAGTGAACGTGCGAAACAAAAGGTTGTTGATTTGGCAAGGCTGGTATCCAAGTATTCAGGGCCAATCAAACTGAATGTGGTAAACTTTACAGATATTCAATTATATATATATGAGAAATGTCCACATGAAGAACTGACCATTATCATGAGACGTTATATGATGAAAATCGCAGAGCACTTTGCAAAGGAAAGCGGATGCTTAGGTTTGATTACGGGAGAAAGCATTGGACAAGTGGCGAGCCAGACCATGCAGAGCTTGGCGGCAACCAATGATGTGTGTACACTTCCGGTGTACCGTCCATTGATTGGATTTGACAAGCAGGAGATTATTGAGATTTCCGAAAAAATCAATACCTTTGAGACGTCCATCTTGCCATTTGAAGATTGTTGTACCATCTTTGTTGCAAAACATCCTGTAACAAAGCCAAATATTGGTATTATCAGACGTTCGGAGGAAAATCTTGCAGAAAAGATTGACGAATTGATGGCAGAAGCGATTAATAGTGTTGAGACGATTGTTGTGAAGTAAGGAAGTTCTTTGGCGAAATAAAATGTTGGGGCCTATGTATAATTTTTTCTATCATAGACCCCAAATTTTCTTATGAAACAAAAAAAAGATGTGCAACACATCTTTTTTATACCATATAAGAAGCAAGTTCTTTCACAATTGCCTCAACATTCGCATCATCTGCGTGAATGTGGAGGGTGATTGGTTTAGATAAGTCTAAACTGAAGATACCCATAATCGATTTTGCATCGATTACGTATCTTCCGGATACCAAATCGAAATCATAATCGAATCTATTGATTAGGTTTACAAATGTTTTCACTTTATCAATTGAATTTAAAGAAATGTCTACTGCTTTCATAAATAACCTCCTTGATTGTATGTTATCTATAGATATCTTATGCTGAATGGAAATAAAAGTCAAGGAACAAATTTATGTAAAAATGATAGAGAGGATAAAAACATGAAGAAAGTCGCATTACACAACTTAGGTTGCAAGGTAAATGCATACGAAACAGAAGCAATGCAGGAAATGCTAGAGAAGAATGGGTACGAGATTGTACCTTTTAAAGAGGGTGCCGATATTTACATTATCAATACATGTACCGTTACCAATATGGCTGACCGCAAATCACGCCAGATGCTTCACCGTGCGAAGAAGATGAATCCGGATGCACTGGTAGTTGCTACAGGATGCTATGTGCAGGCAAAAGAAGATTCCGGTGAGGTGGATGAATGCATTGATGTAATTATTGGCAATAATAAGAAAAAAGACCTGATTGAAATTCTCGAGGAGCATATTGAAAAAGCTGTAATAGATATCAATCACACCAAAGAATACGAGAAGATGCACCTTAGTAAAACTGCTGAACATACGAGAGCTTACATTAAAGTACAAGATGGCTGCAATCAGTTCTGTACCTACTGTATTATCCCGTTTGCAAGAGGGCGCGTGCGAAGCCGTGCAAAAGAGGATGTCATCCAAGAGGTGACTGATTTGGCGAATAACGGATACAAAGAGGTTGTGCTTACCGGAATTCACTTGAGTTCATATGGTGTGGATATGGAAGGCGAAGATTTATTATCCCTGATTCTTGCCGTGCACGAGGTAGAAGGAATTGAGCGTATTCGTTTAGGCTCCTTAGAACCAAGGATTGTTACGGAGGAGTTTGCCAAGACAATAGCAGGTCTGCCAAAAATGTGTCCGCATTTCCATTTATCACTGCAGAGTGGGTGTGATGAGACGCTTCGCAGAATGAACCGCAGATACACTTCGGATGAATATTATGAGAAATGTCAGCTTCTCCGCAAGTATTTTGATAAACCGGCTCTTACAACGGACATCATTGTAGGATTCCCTGGAGAGACAGAAGAGGAGTTTGAAAAGTCCAAAGCATTTGTAGATAAAGTGGATTTCTACGAGACGCATGTGTTCAAATATTCCAAGAGGCAAGGAACGAAAGCAGCAGTTATGGAAAATCAGGTTCCGGAACAAATCAAGACACAAAGAAGTAACATTTTGTTAGAGCTTGATGCCAAGAAAAGAGAAAAGTACGAAGCAAATTTTGTGGGAAAAGAAGTAGAGGTGTTAATGGAAGAACGTGTTCAGATAAATGGGCAAACATTCCAAGTTGGACACACAAAAGAATATGTAAAAATTGCACTACAAACGGAAGAAAACCTGCAAAATCAAGTGACAAATGTGGAAATTGTCAGTCGGTCACAAATTATTCGTTGAATTTGATAAACAATTATATTAGAATAATAAGAGGAATATAAGCAAAGGACGTGACAAGATGAATAGAATTAGTAATACACAATTTTTTCAGGTAGAGAATGGTCCGCAGATTCAAGCAAAAGACCTTCTTGAAATTGTATATCAGGCTCTGCGTGAAAAGGGATACAATCCGGTTAGTCAGATGGTTGGATATATTATGTCCGGAGACCCAACCTATATTACAAGCCACAACGGTGCCAGAAGTTTAATTATGAAGATGGAACGTGATGAATTAGTAGAAGAGATGTTAAAGACTTATATTAATCATCATAATTGGGAATAATTGTATGAGGATTATGGGGTTAGACTATGGTTCAAAGACTGTGGGTGTGGCTATTAGTGATGCCTTGGGGATTACAGCACAGGGAATTGAGACCATTGAGAGAAAAGAGGAAAATAAGCTTCGTCAGACGCTTGCGAGAATTGAGGCGTTAGTAAAAGAGTACGAAGTAGAGAAGATTGTGTTAGGATTTCCAAAGAATATGAATAACACACTCGGTGAACGTGCGGAAAAATCGTTGGAATTCAAAGAAAAATTAGAAAGGCGTGCCGGGATTCCTGTAATTATGTGGGACGAAAGGCTTACGACTGTAGAGGCTGAGAGAACCTTGATTGAGAGTAAGGTGAGAAGAGAGAACCGCAAAAAATATGTGGACAAGATTGCGGCAGTTTTTATTTTACAAGGCTATCTGGATTCTCTTCAGTTTGGACAAGAATAAGAATATAAGGGGAAAATATGGAAAAAATTAAATTTACATTTGAAGATACAAAAGAGGAAGTGGATTTTTTTGTATTGGAACAGACAAAAGTAAACGGAAGCAACTATATCTTGGTTACAGATTCGGAAGAAGATGAGGCGGAATGTCTGATTTTAAAGGATACGAGTGCGGCGGAAGATGTAGAAAGCCTATATGAAATCGTAGAGGATGACGTAGAGCTTTCAGCTGTTTTAAAAGTATTCGAGGAACTGTTAGAAGATGTAGATATTGAGATGTAGTGAGTTACGAAAGCTAGAACAATAAGACATGGAGGTGTAATGTGAAGAAAGTAAATGATTCAAAATTAAAAATTATTCCAATCGGAGGATTGGAGCAAATCGGAATGAATATTACTGCTTTTGAATATGAAGATACCATCGTTGTTGTGGATTGCGGTCTTGCATTCCCGGAGGATGATATGCTTGGGATTGACCTGGTTATTCCGGATGTCACATATTTGAAGGATAATATAGAAAAAGTAAAGGGTTTTGTAATTACCCACGGTCATGAAGACCATATCGGTGCTTTGGCGTATGTGTTGAAGGATATTAACGTACCAATATATGCAACAAAGCTTACCATTGGTGTTATCGAAAACAAGCTCCGTGAGCATGATATGCTGCGCAGCACAAGAAGAAAAGTCGTTACCTACGGACAGTCCATTAATTTGGGACAGCTTCGAATTGAATTTATTAAAACAAACCACAGTATTCAGGACGCGGCAGCGTTGGCAATCTACTCGCCGGTAGGAATCGTTGTTCATACGGGAGACTTTAAGGTGGATTATACGCCTGTGTTTGGGGATGCAATTGATTTGCAGAGATTTGCAGAGATTGGGAAAAAAGGTGTACTTGCATTGATGTCTGACAGTACGAATGCAGAAAAAGCAGGATTTACCCAATCAGAACGTACCGTAGGTGTTACCTTTGACCATCTGTTTGCAGAACATTGTAACAGTCGAATTATCATTGCAACATTTGCATCAAACGTAGACCGTGTGCAGCAGATTATTCGCTCTGCATGCAAGTATGATAAAAAGGTTGTAGTGGAAGGTCGTAGTATGGTTAATATTATTACGACCGCTATGGAGTTGGGATATCTTGATATTCCAAAGAATACATTAATTGACATTGACGAATTGAAAAATTACCCGGATGAAAAGACTGTTCTTATCACTACAGGAAGCCAAGGGGAATCTATGGCTGCTTTATCCAGAATGGCAGCCGATATCCACAAGAAGGTTTCTATCAAACCAGGTGATACAGTTATTTTCAGTTCTTCACCGATTCCGGGAAATGAAAAAGCAGTTTCCCGTGTGGTAAATGAGCTTTCTCAAAAAGGTGCCAATGTAATCGTGAGAGACGCACATGTATCAGGGCACGCTTGTCAGGAAGAATTGAAGTTAATTTATTCTTTATTGAAACCGAAATATGCGATTCCGGTGCACGGGGAATATCGTCACTTGAAAGCAAATGCAGGTATTGCAGAAGCACTTGGTGTACCGAAAGAAAATATTTTCATTATGCAGTCCGGTGATGTGCTGGCTCTTGATGCAAATGAGGCTAAGGTTGTAGATAAAGTGCAAACCGGAGCAATTCTAGTAGACGGTCTTGGCGTCGGAGATGTTGGAAATATCGTTTTGCGAGACAGACAGCATTTGGCAGAAGACGGTATTATGATTGTGGTTCTCACTTTGGAAAAGGGAACCAATCAATTACTTGCAGGACCGGATATTGTGTCCAGAGGATTTGTGTATGTTAGAGAATCCGAAGGTTTGATGGAGGAAGCTAGACAGATTTTGTATGAAGCATTGGATAAATGCCTGCAAAATCGCTATGCTGACTGGAGCAGAATTAAATTAGTAATTCGAGATACTTTGAATGATTTTATATGGAAGAAGACAAAGAGAAAACCGATGATTCTTCCGATTATTATGGATGTGTAAGATATGATTGTAGATGAACGAATGCGTACGTTTATCCATTCATTAGAGACAGAAAACAGCGAAATATTAGAGACCATAGAGAAAGAAGCTCTGGATACCTTTGTTCCGATTATTCGGAAGGAGATGCAGAGCTTTTTGAAAGTACTTTTGGCGATAAAAAAACCGAAACGCATTTTGGAAGTAGGTACAGCAGTTGGTTTTTCTGCAATTCTAATGAGTGAATATGCGCCGGAGGATTGTAAAATAACAACAATTGAAAAATATGAAAAGCGGATTCCCATTGCCCTGGAGAATTTCAAACGCGCTGGGAAAGAGGATAAGATTACCCTCATAGAGGGCGACGCTTTGGAGGTCCTAAAGGGGCTTGATGGAGCATATGACTTTATCTTTATGGATGCGGCAAAAGGGCAGTATATCTATTATATGCCAGAGGTCATTCGTCTGCTTTCGAAGGATGGAGTGTTGGTGTCAGACAATGTCCTCCAGGATGGGGATATTATTGAATCCCGCTTCGCAGTAGAAAGAAGAAATCGCACCATTCACAGCCGCATGCGAGAATATTTATACGAATTAAAGCACCACGAGTTGTTAGAGACATCCATTATTCCCCTGGGTGATGGAGTGGCGCTGAGTACAAAAGTAAGAGAGGAATAAGGGAATGGCAAGACATCCTGAATTATTGATTCCGGCAAGTAGCTTGGAAGTATTAAAGACAGCCGTTATCTTTGGAGCAGATGCGGTATATATAGGTGGTGAGGCTTTTGGCCTTCGTGCAAAGGCAAAAAATTTCTCGTTGGATGAGATGAGAGAAGGTATTGAATTTGCTCATGAACATGATGTAAAAGTATATGTAACAGCCAATATTTTAGCCCACAACTATGATTTGGCCGGTGTCAGAGAATATTTTGAAGAATTGAAAGATATAAAGCCGGATGGACTTATCATTGCTGACCCGGCAATTTTTGAGATTGCAGGTGAAGTGTGTCCGGAAATTGAGCGTCATATCAGTACACAGGCAAATAATACAAACTACGGAACCTTTAATTTCTGGTACAAGCAAGGGGCAACCCGTGTGGTAACTGCCAGAGAATTGTCTTTGGAAGAAATCAAAGAAATCCGTGCAAACATTCCGGAGGATATGGAGATTGAGACCTTTGTACATGGGGCTATGTGTATTTCTTATTCCGGACGTTGTCTGCTTAGCAATTACATGGTTGGAAGAGATGCAAATCAAGGTGCCTGCACACATCCTTGCCGTTGGAAATATTCCATTGTGGAGGAAACCAGACCAGGTGAAGTGATGCCGGTGTTTGAAAATGAAAGAGGGACCTATATCTTTAATTCCAAGGATTTGTGCATGATTGAACATATTCCGGAGCTTATCGAGTCAGGTGTTGATAGTCTGAAAATTGAGGGGAGAATGAAAACAGCTCTCTACGTTGCTACAGTTGCAAGGACTTACCGCAAAGCAATTGATGACTACAAGAAAGATCCTGAAATTTATAAGCAAAACATGCCTTGGTATCTGGACCAGATTTCCAACTGCACATATAGACAGTTTACGACAGGTTTCTTCTTTGGAAAACCAAATGAGGACAGTCAGATTTACGACAATAATACCTACGTGAAAGAATATACTTATCTGGGTATTATCGGAGAAGAACGAGACGGAACCTATCGCATTGAGCAGAGAAATAAATTTTCCGTGGGTGAGAAGATTGAGGTTATGAAACCAAACGGTGACAATGTAGAAGTTGTTGTTAAACGTATCTTGACTGAGGATGGGGTAGAACAGGAAAGCGCACCACATCCAAAACAAGTGTTGTATGTCGACCTTGGTATACCAGTTGACAAATACGATATCCTGAGAAGGCAGGAATAAGTAAAATGAAGAAGATGTGTTTTGCACATCTTTTTCTTATGCAAGCATTTGGAAGGAACTTAGAGTTTCTTAGATGTCCATTTCACAAAAAGTCACTTATAAAAAGCATGTTTGAGCAGGCCGTGTTCTTAGCGATATTATGTCTTCGACAACAAGGTGAAAGATCCTAGAAAGTCTAAGCAACTGCACTCAGAGATGTGATTATGATAGCGCGTCAAAAACTCGCAAACTCAGACACTTTGCCGCGCTATCACATTTTCTGAATTGCAGCCTCTAAGACTTTCTAAAGAATCTTTCAATTTTATCTCATACATAATATCGCATAAGAACAATGGACTGTGAGTTTGCTTTTTATATGTGTAATAGCATCTGTGAAATGGGCATCTTAGAAACTCTTGATTCTGAAACCTGCTTGTAAAAGAAAAAGATGTAGCAAAGCACTACATCTCTTATAATAAATATGTAGCTGCGATACTCCTAAAAGTAGTCTCGCAGCTTTTCTATTGCGCT